>JAEXJH010000637.1 GCA_023445955.1 Pseudomonadota bacterium | reverse complement strand
GAACAGCGGATCGCTGGTCGGCGGCCTCGGTGGGACGGCGTCCCTGGCGCTGGCCTTCGTGATCTTCCTGATCCCCACCGGCCTGAACCTGACCTGGCTCGGCCCCATCACCGCCGCCGTCCAGCACCTGGCCCCGGCCCCGATGCGGACCACGGCCTCGGCGCTCTTCCTGCTGATCAACAACCTCTTGGGGATCGCCGTCGGGGTCTATTATTTCGGCGCCATGGCCGACTTCCTGAAGCCGACCTTCGGCGCGGAATCCCTGCGCTGGGCGATCTATACCGGCATGGGCTTCTACCTGCTGGCGGCTCTGCTGTTTTTCCTGGCCTCGCGCCGCCTGGACAAGGATTGGGTGGAGTAGGGCGCGACGACTAGCCGCACCCTCAACCCTACGCAGGTATAGCGCCACGGTTCGGTCAATTTCGGGTATCAAAGGCCGCGAGAACCGCGAGCCCAGAATGACACCTGAAGACCGACACATCTTTCACGATCCCTCCGGCAAGCGAGAGCGCCGGGCAAAGCTGGTTCTGGGCGTCGTCATCTCGCTGGTCGCGGCGGTCGTGGCGGGCTTCGTGGCGACCCTGGCCTTCGCGCCCCGCCTGCCCGACGCGCCGCTGAAGGACCCCCACGTCCTGACGTCCCTGCACCAGGAGACGGCGCGCAAGGCCAAGCCCGTGAAGTCCTGGCGCCGGGTGCCCCGGCCCAAGGGCGCGGTCAACGACGCCGCCGCCCATCCGCTGTCGGTCGGCTTCTACGTCACCTGGGACGAGGACAGCCGCGAGTCCCTGCGCCGCAACATCGACAAGCTGGACGTGATCTCGCCCCAATGGGTGGCGATCAACGGGTCCAAGGGTGACATCACCGTCATCGACGATCCGGAAGGCGCGGCGCGCATCGCCAATGCGCCCAACAAGCCGGCCGTGCTGCCGCTGGTCCACAACTCGGCCAACGCCGCCTTCAACGGCCCGCTGGCCGACACCCTGCTGACCGATCCGGCCGCTCGCGCCAAGCTGATCGCCAACCTCAAGACCCTGGCCGACCAGCGCGGCTACGGCGGCTATGTCTTCGACTTCGAGGCGCTGTCGGCCAAGGGCCTGGCCGCCTATCCGAAGTTCCTGGAAGAGGCTCGCGCGGCCTTCGACAGCGCCGGCCGCGAGGTCTGGGTCACCGCGCCGTTCGACGAGGAAGGCTGGCCGCTGAAGCGCCTGGAGCAGACTTCCGACACCCTGGTGCTGATGGCCTATGACGAGCACTACGCCCTGGGCGATCCCGGCCCCAACGCCGGCCAGGACTGGTACCAGGCCGAACTGGCCAAGCGCTTCGCCAAGCAGCTCGACCCGAGCCATACCGTGCTGGCCCTGGGCGCCTATGGCTACGACTGGACGCTGAACAAGGACGGCAGCCAAGCCTCCGGCGCGCCGGCGACCTTCCACGAGGCCATGCGCAACGCCCAGGACGCCGGGGCGACGATCCGCATGGACGACAACACCCTGAACCCGACCTACGAATACACCGACGACAATGGCGACAACCACGTCGTCTGGTTCCTGGACGCCGTCACCCTGTTCAACCAGATCAAGGTCTCCGATCCGTGGAAGCCGCGCGGCTACGGCCTGTGGCGGATGGGCATGGAGGATCCGGGCGTCTGGTCGCTGCTGGGCAAGCCCTATGGCCAGGCCTCGGCCGGCGGCCTCACCACCCTGGCCAACGGGCAGGGCGTCGACTTCGACGGCGGCGGCGAGGTGCTGCGCGTGGCCCAGCTGCCGACGCCCGGCAAGCGCAGCCTGACCTTCGATCCCGGCACCGGCCTGGTCTCGGACCAGAGCTACGACGTCATCCCGTCGAGCTATGTGATCGAGCGCTACGGCCAGAAGAAGGGCCTGGTCGCCCTGACCTTCGACGATGGCCCCGACGGCCGCTGGACGCCCAAGATCCTGGACATCCTCAAGAAGAAGAACGCGCCGGCGACCTTCTTCGTGATCGGCCAGAACATGCAGCGCCGCCCCGACCTGGTGCAGCGCGAGGTGGCCGAGGGCCACGATGTCGGCGGCCACAGCTGGACCCACCCCAACATCGCCGAGACGCCGCTGCCGCAAGTGCAGGTCGAGCTGAACGCCACCCAGCGTCTGTTCGAGGTGCTGACCGGCCGCTCTATGCGCCTGTTCCGCCCGCCGTTCTTCGGCGACGCCGAGCCGTCGACCCCGCACGAGGTGGCCCCGCTCGTGATCGCCCAGACCTTGGGCTACATGACCGTGGGTCTGCGCATCGACCCGGACGACTGGCAAAAGCCGACCCCGCAGCAGATCATCGACCGCACGCTGGACCGCCTGGACAACCCCGGCAATCGCCCGGGCCAGGTGGTGCTGCTGCACGACGCCGGCGGCGATCGCAGCCGCACGGTGGCGGCGCTGCCGGGCCTGATCGACCAGATCCGCGCCCGCGGCTATCGCCTGGTGACCGTCGGCGAACTGGCCGGCATGACCCCGCAGCAGGTGATGCCGCCGACCTCGCGCACGGCCGTCGACCTGGCGCTGGACCGCCTGGGCTTCGACTTCTTCCGCTGGGCGCAGTCGGCCATGGTCGGGCTGTTCATCGCCGCGATCTTCCTGGGCGTCGCGCGGCTGGTGTTCCTGGCCAGCCTGGCTTTGGTCCACCGCTTCTGGACGCATGAGGAGCCCGCCGATCTCGACAGCGAGAACGGTCCGCTGGTCTCGGTGCTGATCCCCTGCTTCAACGAGGAGAAGGTGATCGCCGCCTCGGTGGCGCGGATCCTGGAGAGCGACTGGAAGAACCTCGAGGTGCTGGTCCTGGACGACGGCTCCAAGGATCGCACGGCCCAGGAGGTCCGCCACCACTTCGCCGATGATCCGCGCGTGACGCTGCTGTCGTTCGAGAACGGCGGCAAGGCGCGCGCCGTCAACCGCGGCCTGGCCGTGGCCAAGGGCGACTATGTCGTGGCCCTGGACGCCGACACCCTGTTCCCGCCGGAGACCATCGGCCGCCTGGCCCGCTGGTTCCAGGACGAGGACATCGGCGCGGTCGCCGGCAACGCCATCGTCGGCAACCGGGTCAATATCGTCACCCGCTGGCAGGCCTTGGAATACGTCACGGCCCAGAACCTGGAGCGCCGGGCGCTGTCGGCCCTGGGCGCGGTGACCGTGGTGCCGGGCGCCGTAGGGGCCTGGCGCAAGAGCGTGCTGGACGCCCTGGGCGGCTATCCGGCCGACACCCTGGCCGAGGACCAGGACCTGACCATCGCCTGCCAGCGCGCCGGCTGGAAGGTCGCCTTCGATCCCGAAGCCCGCGCCTATACCGAGGCGCCCGACACCGTCGGCGGCCTGCTGAAGCAGCGCTTCCGCTGGTCGTTCGGCACGTTGCAATGCGTGTGGAAGCACCGCCGGGCGATGTTCAATCGCAAGACCCCGGTGCTGGGCTTCGTGGCCCTGCCACAGATCTGGCTGTTCCAGATCATCCTGGCCGTGGCCGCGCCGCTGGTCGACCTGGCGGTGATCTGGAGCCTGATCAGCGGCCTCTACGGCGCCGTCGCCCACCCGGTCGAATGGCGTCCGGACGACATGATCCTGGGCCTCGTCTACTGGGCGATCTTCATCGCCGTCGACCTGTCGGCCGGCGCCCTGGGCATGGCCCTGGAGAAGCGCGCGCCGTGGGCCGACCTGCCGTTCCTTCCCGTCCAGAGGTTCGGCTATCGCCAGCTGATGTACTACGTCGTGGTCAAGTCGGTGGTCATGGCCATCCGCGGCGGCCGGGTCGGCTGGGGCAAGCTGGAGCGGCGTGGGTCGGTCTCCGTCGGCAAGAGCAGCTAGGCTTGCCAGGGTCGCGCCGGTAGGGCCAATCTCCCGCCCAGTTTTTCAGGGGGAGCGACCATGCGGGCGATGATCACGGCGGCCATGCTGCTGGCGGTAGGCGGGACTCAAGCCTGGGCGGCCGATAGCGGCCATCCGATCCTGCAGGTCCAGGTCGGGCCGCAGATCCAGGGTGGCGTCTCGGGCCGCCTGCTGGTCTTCGCCCAGCCGCTGGAGGCCGCCAAAGCCGGGGCCAAGGGCGGTGTGATCGAGAGCGTCGAGGCCGATCCGTTCTCGGGCCAGGGCCAGGTCGCCGCGCGCGAGGTCGGCACGATCAAGGCCGGCGCGACCGTCGACATCGACCTGGACGGCGTCGCCGCGCCCAAGCTGTTCTCGCAGCTGCCGCCAGGCCAGTACGCCGTGCAGGCCGTGCTCGATCAGAACCACAGCTACAACTACAACGGCCGGGGCGGCGGCGACCTGGTCAGCCCGGTCACCACCGTGACCCTGCCGCTGGCCGCCGGGACCAAGCTGGTGCTCGACAAGGTCGAGCCGGCCTATGACCCGTTCAAGCTGCCGGCCGAGGCGCCCAAGGCCGCCGCCGATCGCCTGGCGGCGGCCAAGCCGCACATCGCGCCGGTGAACTTCGTCAGCCCCGCGCTGACCGCCTTCTTCGGTCGCGCGATCACGATGAAGGGATGGGTCCTGACCCCGCCCGGCTACGAGGCCGGCAAGGACCGCTATCCGACCGTCTATTACACCCACGGCTTTGGCGGCTCGAACGACTACCTCGTCGGCCAGGCGACCCGGATGTACGACCTGATGGCCAAGGGCGAAGCCCCGCCGATGATCTGGGTCTATCTGGACGAAAGCAGCGCCACCGGCACCCACGAGTTCGCCGACAGCCTCAACAACGGTCCGTGGGGCAAGGCCCTGACCGAGGAGCTGATCCCGGACCTGGAAAAGCACTGGCGCATGGACGCCAAGGCTGGCGGCCGCTTCCTCAACGGTCACTCCTCGGGCGGCTGGGCGACGCTGTGGCTGCAGACCCGCTACCCGAAGGTGTTCGGCGGCGCGTGGTCGACCTCGCCCGACCCTAGCGACTTCCACGACTTCACGGGCGTGGATCTCTACGCCCCCAACGCCAACGTCTACTACAAGGCCGACGGGTCCTTGCGCCCCATCGCCCGCGACCACGACAAGGTGCTGGCCAGCCTGAAGGACATGGTCGCCCTGGAAGAGGTGCTGGGCGAGTACGGCGGCCAGTTCGGCTCGTTCGACTGGGTGTTCTCGCCGCGCGGTCCGGCCGGTCGTCCCGTGCCGATGTTCGACCGGGCGACCGGCGCGGTCGATCCGGCCGTCGTCGCCTACTGGAGCCAGCACTACGACATCGCCGCCCGCCTCAAGGCCAACTGGCCGGCGCTTAAGCCCGATCTCGACGGCAAGGTCCACCTGATCGTCGGCACGGCCGACACTTTCTACCTGGACGGCGCGGCCCGGAAGCTGGAGGCGGTGATGAAGGGCCTCGGGGCCAAGACCGACTTCCGCTACCTGAAGGACAAGACCCACGGCGACCTCTACGCCGTCGGTGACGACCGTCAGGCGCTGATGAAGACGATCGCCTGGGAGATGTACGGCGTCGCCCGGCCGGGTTCGAAGCCGCCGGCGCCGATCCCGACCGCACCCCAGTAGTCGCTGGGCGATTGAGATAACGCCGATCTGTGGCAAGCTTCGTCACGTCGCCTAGCCGACGCTAGGGGGAGCTTGCCATGAAGATCATCGCTCTGACGCTTTCGTTCGCCGTCGCCCTGGCCGCGACCGCCCCGGCCCAGGCTGCGCCGCCGGCCGGGACCGAGAAGGTCAAGCTGTCAGGCAAGAAGGGTCCCAGCCTGTTCCGTCCCGGCTTCCAGCTGGGCGAGTACGACGGCAGCGCCACGGTCAAAAGCAGCAGCTCTTCGGTCACCGGTGTCTTCCAAGGCGACAAGGCCAGCGTCGAGATGACGATCAACGGCCCGGGTCTGGGTCCTGTCGAGGTCGCCTGCGGCGGCGGTCAGAGCCGTCTGGGCCTGGGCTGGATCACCTTCGACCGCGACAAGCTGCAGTTCCTCTGCACGGTCTCGGGTCCCGGAGCGGGTCCAGACGCGGCCTTCGCCCTGGCCAGCGCCAAGGGCGGCGGCCTTCTGAAGAACCTCCAGCAGCCGCAGCGCGCGGCCGAGCTGCGCTTTGGCGGGCTCAATGTCCGCGCCCGCACCGAACAGGTCGGCGGCATGCCGATCGGCGGCGGCGCCACGATCGGCTACATGTTCAGCCGCGACGGCGTCGACATCGGCGGGGTGGACCTGGCCGCCATGCAGCCGACCGCCTACCTGCCGCCCAAGGGCTCCAAGGATCGTGACGCCGTGGCGGTGCTGTCGCTGATCCTGATCTTCTTCAAGGACCCGGGTCGCCAGCGTTGAGCTGGTCGTCAACGGCAGTCGGGATTTTTGACACCGGTGGACAGCTGCTCCCGTCCGAAAATCTGTGACCGGTAACAGTCGCGCGCGGTCAAGGGTTTCCTTACAGCAAGCTTTCAAAAACTCCGGGGCGAAGCGCCTAACCGGCAAGATAACCGCGCAAGCCTTCACCTTATCGTCTTCGTGCGGTTGCGCCTGCGAAACAGCGCTCCTATAACCCGGCCACATTTCAGAAAGCCGTCGTCGAGACCGGGCCCTCATGAACATCCACGAACATCAAGCCAAAGCCGTACTCGCCGAGTGCGGCGCTCCCGTGCCGCGCGGCTGCGCCGCCTACACGCCCGCCGAAGCCGCGGAAGCCGCCGAAAAGCTCGGCACGCCCGTCTTCGTCGTGAAGAGCCAGATCCACGCCGGCGGCCGTGGCAAGGGCAAGTTCGAGGGCCTGGGCCCCGACGCCAAGGGCGGCGTCCGCGTCGTCAAGTCGGTCGAGGAAGTCCGCACCAACGCCGAGGAAATGCTCGGCCGCGTGCTGGTGACCCACCAGACGGGCCCCAAGGGCAAGCAGGTCAACCGCCTCTACATCGAAGAAGGCGCGGCGATCGCCAAGGAATTCTACCTGTCGCTGCTGGTCGACCGCGCTTCGAGCAAGGTCTCGGTGGTCGCTTCGACCGAAGGCGGCATGGACATCGAAGAGGTCGCCCACGCGACCCCGGAGAAGATCCACACCTTTACCATCGACCCGGCGACCGGCGTGTGGCCGACCCACACCCGCGCCCTGGCCAAGGCCCTTGGCCTGACCGGCGGTCTGGCCAAGGAAGCCGCCGCGCTGCTGAACCAGCTCTATACGGCGTTCATGGCCAAGGACATGGCCATGCTGGAGATCAACCCGCTGATCGTGACGGCGGATGATCACCTGCGCGTTCTCGACGCCAAGCTGTCGTTCGACGGCAACAGCCTGTTCCGTCACCCGGACATCAAGGCGCTGCGCGACGAGAGCGAAGAAGACCCCAAGGAAATCGAAGCCAGCAAGTACGACCTGGCCTATATCGCCCTCGACGGCGAAATCGGCTGCATGGTCAACGGCGCTGGCCTGGCCATGGCCACCATGGACATCATCAAGCTGTACGGCGCCGAGCCGGCCAACTTCCTGGATGTCGGCGGCGGCGCCTCGAAGGAGAAGGTCACTGCGGCCTTCAAGATCATCACCGCCGATCCGGCCGTGAAGGGCATCCTGGTCAACATCTTCGGCGGCATCATGCGCTGCGACATCATCGCGGAAGGCGTCATCGCCGCCGTGAAGGAGGTCGGTCTCCAGGTTCCGCTGGTCGTCCGCCTGGAAGGCACCAACGTCGAACTCGGCAAGAAAATCATCTCGGAAAGCGGCCTGAACGTCATCGCCGCCAACGATCTGTCTGACGGCGCCGAGAAGATCGTCGCCGCTGTGAAGGGCGCCCGCTAAATGTCGGTTCTGATCGGTTCGCAAACCAAGGTCATCTGCCAGGGCATCACCGGCGCTCAAGGCACCTTCCACACCGAACAGGCCATCGCGTACGGCACGCAGATGGTCGGCGGCGTGACCCCCGGCAAGGGCGGTCAAACCCACATCGGCCTGCCGGTGTTCGACACCGTCGCCGAAGCCAAGGACCGCACCGGCGCCGACGCCTCGGTGATCTACGTCCCGCCGCCCTTCGCGGCCGACTCGATCCTGGAAGCCATCGAAGCCGAGATCCCGCTGATCATCTGCATCACCGAAGGCATCCCGGTGCTGGACATGGTCAAGGTGAAGAAGGCTCTGGCCGGTTCGCGTTCGCGCCTGATCGGCCCGAACTGCCCGGGCGTCCTGACGCCCAACCAGTGCAAGATCGGCATCATGCCGGGCTCGATCTTCTCGGAAGGCTCGGTCGGCGTCGTGTCGCGCTCGGGCACCCTGACGTACGAAGCCGTGTTCCAGACGCCCAACGCTGGCCTTGGCCAGACGACGGCTGTCGGCATCGGCGGCGACCCGGTCAAGGGCACCGAGTTCATCGACGTGCTGGAACTGTTCCTGGCCGACGAAGCCACCAAGTCGATCGTCATGATCGGTGAAATCGGCGGCTCGGCCGAAGAAGAAGCCGCTCAGTTCCTGAAGGACGAAGCCAAGCGCGGTCGCAAGAAGCCCATGGTCGGCTTCATCGCCGGTCGCACGGCTCCTCCCGGCCGTCACATGGGCCACGCCGGCGCCATCGTTTCGGGCGGCAAGGGCGGCGCCGAGGACAAGATCGCGGCGATGGAAGAAGCGGGCATCCGCGTCTCGCCTTCGCCGGCCAAGCTGGGCGAGACCCTGCTTGAAGTCCTGAAGGGCTAAAAGAAGATACCGAAACCCCGCCTCGCGCGGGGCCCAGGTTTTTTGCGACCGCCAGTCGACGATCCGAAAAAATCACCTGGGCCCCGCCAAGCGGACGGGCGCTCGGGTGATTGAGAGACTATATTTACGGGCAGTGCGGTAGCGCTCCCCCGTAGAGCACCGGATCCGAAGGCACAGAACGATGGCGGACGACGCAGGCATCATCAACCAGGTCTTGACCGAGACCAGCTTCCTCTACGGCGCCAATGCGGCGTTCGTGGAAGATCTCTACGCCCAATGGGCGGAGAACCCCGGCTCGGTCGAACCCTCGTGGAATGCCTTCTTCGCCAGCCTGCAGGAGCAGGCCGACCAGGTTAAGCGCGCCGCGCAGGATCCGGCCTGGACGCCCAAGAAGGTCGCCGGCGTCCGTCCCGACTGGCTGTCGGCCCTGGACGGCCAGTGGGCCAGCGTCGCCCCCGCCGTCGAAGCCAAGATCACCAAGGCCGTCGAGGGCAAGGCCCCCGGCGCCTCCGCCGAAGCCGTCCGCGCCGCCACGCTGGACAGCCTGCGCGCCATCATGATGATCCGGGCCTACCGGATGCGCGGTCACCTGGCCGCCAATCTCGACCCGCTGGGCCTGGATCCGCCGAAGGACGCCAGCGAGCTGGATCCGGCCACCTACGGCTTCGCCGAGGCCGACTACGATCGCCCGATCTTCCTCGACTACGTCATGGGCATGGAGACCTCGACCATCCGCGAGATGCTCGGGATCCTGCGTCGCACCTACTGCGGCAATGTCGGCGTGCAGTACATGCACATCTCGGATCCGAACGAGAAGGCCTGGCTGCAGGAGCGCATCGAGGGCCGCGACAAGGAGATCGTGTTCTCCAAGGAGGGCAAGGTCGCCATCCTGAAGAAGCTGATCGAGACCGAAGGCTTCGAGAAGTTCCTGCACAAGCGCTTCCCCGGCACTAAGCGCTTCGGCCTGGACGGCGGTGAATCCATGGTCCCGGCCATGGAGCAGATCATCAAGCGCGGCGGCGCGCTGGGCGTGAAGGACATCGTCCTGGGCATGCCGCACCGCGGCCGCCTGAACGTGCTGGCCGCCGTGATGGGCAAGCCCTACCACGTCATCTTCCATGAGTTCCAAGGCGGCTCGTCGGTCCCCTCGGACGTCGAGGGTTCGGGCGACGTGAAGTACCACATGGGCGCCTCGTCGGACCGTGAGTTCGACGACAACAAGGTCCACCTGTCGCTCACCGCCAACCCGTCGCACCTGGAAATCGTCAACCCGGTCGTGATCGGCAAGGCCCGCCCCCAGCAGGCCATAACCCAGCGCGAACAGCCCGACGCCGGCCGCGGCCACCTGCTGCCGCTGCTGCTGCACGGCGATGCGG
>JAEXJH010000636.1 GCA_023445955.1 Pseudomonadota bacterium | reverse complement strand
GAGCCTGGAAGGTCGTGCCCGAGCTCACCGAACCCAGGCGCTGGCCGTAGGTCGAGGCGTCGGCCCGCAGGTTCAGGGTCGACCGGGCAACGTACTTGCCCTTGGTCTCGACCAGCGGAACGGCCTGGACCGTCTGGGCGTAGCGATAGCCGCCCGACTTGTAGATCCCGCCGACTTCCTTGGCCGCGTCGCTCTTCTGCATGCCGCAGCCGACCGCCGAACCGGCGCCCGCGCCGACGACAGCGCCGATGGCCGTGCCCGCGCCGCGATCGCCCTTGCCGGCGATCTTGTTGCCGGCCAGGCCGCCCAGCAGGCCGCCCAGGACAGCGCCGATCTCCTGCTTGGAGCCCGAGGCCTTACAGCCGACGACGCCGGCGCTGGCTTGGGGAGCGGCGGCCAGCGACAGAGCGGTGGCGGCGGCGCCCAGGGTCAGGGTGATGGTCTTGATCTTGGTCATGGTCGTCATGGTCTTGGTCCCTTTGAAAGTCTTCGGGGTCAGCAACCCCGTGAGACAGACCATGACAGGAGCAAGCTGAACGGCTGCGGCGACCCGTTCAGCAGATTTCGTTCATGTTGAAAAAAGTTGGTGGGGGGTGCTACAGGCCCGCCCGCAACGACTTCAGAAAGCTGGCGATGATCCAACCTGGCGCGACCTTCAAGGACAACCTCCAGCAACTGCCGCCCATCGACGGCGTGCAGCGCATCGACCTGGTCGACGCCCAGGGCGCGGTGGTCGCCAGCATCGAGAACCAACCGGGCAAGCAGGGCTCGCTGGCCGTCTACCAGTACCTGAAGCAGGCCTTCGGCGCTCTGGACGCCCAGGCGGCCGAGCACGGCCTGCTGGTGTTCGGCGAGCACACCGCGGACGCTCGCGAGCGTCCGGGCGCGCATCCGAACATCGACCGCCTGCTGGCGATCGCGACCGGCGGCGCGCCGCTGACGATCGAGGTCGCTTAAGCCCCCAGCGCGTAGGGACCGCTCTTCTCCAGCGCCGTCTTCCACGCCGGGCGGCCGTGCATCCGCTCGATCCAGGCGGCCATGTGCGGATACTCGGGCAGTTTGCCCATGGCTTTCGCCACCTCGGGCACGAAGCTCATCTGGATGTCGGCGCCGGTCAGGCTGTCGCCGACGAAGAACTCGCGGCCGGCCAAGTGATCGTTCACGAACGACAGGTGGTTGGCGATCTCGCCCTGGATGCGCGGATGCAGCGGCGCGCCGCCCTCGCCCAGGCGGCCGACATACATGTTGAGCATCAGCGGCAGCATGGCCGAGCCCTCGGCATAGTGCAGCCACTGCTGGTAGCGGTCGTAGTCGGCGCTGGCCGGATCGGGCGCCAGGCGGCCCTCGGCGTGGCGGCGGATCACGTAGTCGATGATCGCGCCGGACTCGATGATGGTGAGATCCCCATCCACGATCACCGGCGACTTGCCCAGCGGGTGGATGGCCGTCAGCGACGGCGGCGCCAGGCGGGTCTTGGGATCGCGGGTGTGAAAGACGATCTCGTAGGGGAGGTTCAGCTCCTCCAGCAGCCACAGGATCCGCTGCGAGCGCGACTCGTTCAGGTGATGGACCGTCAGCATGTCTCTTCCCTAATTGTGAACCGCATGTTGCGCTGCGGCATTGCTCGCAGGTGCGAAAAGCGCCAGGGTGAAAGAAAACGCCTGTTTGGCGCAGGGGAGCAAGCATGACGCATACGGCAAGTGAGACTCTGGTTCTCTCTGGACTGACCGGCCTGCTGCGTGAGGCGGCTGACTCCGCGCAATTGTTCGTCGCCGAGGCCAAGCCGCAGGTGCTCGCGCACATCGCTTCCGACGGCGGCAAGATCGATCGCAAGCTGGCCGACCTCCACCATCACCGCGTCCATGGCTACGGCTGGTATGCGGCCTATGCCGAGCTGATGAACCAGGTCGCCGGCTGGGCCGAACGCCTGCAGGGCGAGGGCAAGTTCGGCGAGATCGAGGCCCTGCTGGCCCAGCTTCTATTCTCCGAATACGCCGCCCAACTGATCGGCGGCGTGCCGATGAATCAGGGCGAGATCGTCCGTCCCGCGCATCTGGTCGAGGACCGCGCGGTAATGAACCGCCTGTTCTCCAACGGCATCATGAAGCTGATGGTCGAGGGCGGAACCCAGCCCGTGAAGACCCGGATCGCCCAACTTCTCGCCGAAGCGCGCGGTAAGCCGACCCTGGAGCAGACCGGTCTCGACGAGACGTTCGAGATGGTCCGCGACCAGTTCCACGCCTTCGCCGAGGAGAAGGTCACCCCCTTCGCCCACGAGTGGCACCTGAAGGACGAGCTGATCCCGATCGAGCTGGTCGAGGAGCTGGGCGCGCTGGGCGTGTTCGGCCTGACCATCCCGGAAGAGTTCGGCGGCAGCGGCATGGGCAAGACCGCCATGTGCGTGGTCTCCGAGGAACTCTCCCGCGCCTGGATCGGCGTCGGCTCGCTGGCCACCCGCTCGGAGATCGCCGGCGAGCTGATCCTGACCGGCGGCACCGATGCGCAGAAGGAGTATTGGCTGCCGAAGATCGCCAGCGCCGAGATCCTCCCGACCGCCGTCTTCACCGAGCCGAACACGGGCAGCGACCTTGGCAGCTTGCGCACCCGCGCCGAGCTGAAGGGCGAGCATTACGCGGTGACCGGGAACAAGACCTGGATCACCCACGCCGCGCGCGCCGACGTCATGACCCTGCTGGTCCGCACCGATCCGGCCACCACCGACTATCGCGGCCTCTCCATGCTGCTGGCCCCCAAGCCGCGCGGGACCGAAGGGAACGACTTCCCGGCCGACGGCATGAGCGGCGGCGAGATCGGGGTGATCGGCTATCGCGGCATGAAGGAGTTCGAGCTCGCCTTCGACGGCTTCACCGTGCCGGCCGAGAACCTGCTGGGCGGCGTGCCGGGCCAGGGCTTCAAGCAGCTGATGGCCACCTTCGAGAGCGCCCGCATCCAGACGGCCGCCCGCGCCATCGGCGTGGCCCAGGCCGCGCTAGAGACCGGCCTCGGCTACGCCCTGGACCGCCAGCAGTTCGGCCAGGCGATCTTCCACTTCCCGCGCGTGGCCAACAAGCTGGCCATGATGGCCGCCGAGATCATGGGCGTGCGCCAGCTGACCTACTACGCCGCCCGCCAGAAGGACGAAGGCAAGCGGTGTGATCTCGAAGCCGGCATGGCCAAGCTGATCGCCGCGCGGGTGGCCTGGGCGGCGGCGGACAATGCGCTGCAGATCCACGGCGGGAACGGGTTTGCGATGGAGTATGCGGCCAGCCGGCTGCTGGCCGATGCGCGGATCCTGAACATCTTCGAGGGCGCGGGCGAGATCCAGGCGCAGGTGATCGCGCGACGGCTGCTGGACGGCGGGAACTGAGGGGGACGCTTGCCCGGACGCCAAGCATCAGCATAGCGTGGCCGCCTCGTTTCGAAGGACCGCCCATGCTCGCCACCACCCGCCGCACCGCCCTCGTCTCGGCCCTCGCCACGGGCGGCCTCGCGGCGTTCGGCAACCGCGCCTTCGCCCAGGAGACCGGCGCGGTCGGCGCGGCGGTCGACAAGTTCGCGCAGGAGGTCATGGCCGGCTTCCCCGACCAGCCGGGCCTGGGCGTCACGGTGGTCGAGAACGGCAAGGTCACCCTGGCCAAGGGCTATGGCGTCAAGCGCCTGGGGTCCCTCGACAAGGTCGACGAGAACACCGCCTTCGGCATCGCCTCCAACACCAAGGCCATGACCGCCGCCCTGATCGCCATGCTGGTCGAGGAAGGCAAGCTGGAGTGGGACGCGCCGGTCACCAAGTACATGCCGTCGTTCCAGATGAGCGATCCGGTGGTCACCAAGCTGATGACGGTCCGCGACCTGCTGGTCCACCGCAGCGGCCTGACCCTGGGGGCCGGCGACCTGATGATCTGGCCCTCGCCAACCCACACCCGCGCCGACATCGTGGCGGGCCTGAAATACCTGCCGATCGGCGGCCAGTTCCGGGGCGGCTACGCCTATGACAACGTCCTCTATGTCGCCGCCGGGGTGCTGATCGAGACCGTCACCGGCCAAAAGTGGGAAGAGGTCATCAAGACCCGGATCTTCCAGCCGCTGGCCATGAACGACACCGTCTCCAGCCCGGCCTTGGTCGACCAGGCCCACCGCGCCCAGCCACACTGCCGTCTGGGCCCGCCGGTGCGCGGCCTGGGCCCTCAGACCGTGCTGCCGTTCGACAGCAGCTTCGACGCCGCGGGTCCGGCCGGCGGGGTCAATTCCACGCCCAAGGACATCGCCCAGTGGATGATGGTCCAGCTGGGCCTCGGCCAATCGCCGAACGGCAAGCGCCTGTGGAGCGAGAGCTCCGCAAAGGAGATGTGGAAGCCGCAGACCATCACCACCTCGACCGATGGTCCGATCACGGAAAATCCAGTCCGCCCGTCGATCCAGGCCTATGCCCTAGGCTGGTTCGTCCAGGACCATCGCGGCGAGCGCCTGCTGTGGCACACCGGCGGCCTGGCCGGCTTCATCTCGTATACGGGTCTGCTGCCGGGCCGGAAGTCGGGCATCATGGTGATGACCAACGCCGAGGAGAACCCGGTGCTGCGCGCGATGCGCTACGGCGGGCCGGACCGCCTGCAGGGCCGCAGCGACTTCGACTGGATCGCCTCGTCCAAGCGCGTCCAGGCCCAGGCCGACGCTGACACGATCAAGGAAGCCGCCAAGGTCACCACGCCCTCGTCCGGCGCCAAGCCCAGCCTGCCGCTGGCGGCCTATGCCGGCGTCTATCGCGATCCCTGGTACGGCACGGTGACGGTGAGCGTGGTCGGAAAGGGCAAGAAGCAGGGCCTGCACGTCTCGTTCGACAAGACCCCGCTCCTGAAAGGCAAGCTGGAAGCGTTCGACGGCGAGACCTTCAAGACGGTCTTCGACGACCGCACCCAGGAGGACGCCTTCTTCACCTTCGACCTGAAGGACGGCAAGGTCGTCTCGTGCCTGGTCAAGGCGGTCTCGCCGCTGGCCGACTTCAGCTACGACTACCAGGACCTGCGCCTGATGAAGCAGGCCTAGCCGCGCTCAGGCCGCGGCAAGCCCTTGAAGATCGCTTGGTAGGCCGTCAGCTGGCGGCCTTCCTCGATTTCGTCGGGGGTTTCGGGGCGGACGCTGGTGATGACGGTGATGTCCTGGCCGGTCGGCAGGCGCACGACGCCAGACTGATTGGGCTGGAGCTCGATCGAGGCCGTCTGCTCGGGCCGGAAGCCCTTGCCCAGGCTGATCGTGACCAGCAGTCGATTGCCGTCCTGCACGACGCTGGTGAACAGCGAATAGCGGCTGCCGGCGCGCTCATAGGCCCCCTTGCGATAGAGGCGCTGCGAGCCGAACGCGGTGAAGTCGGCCCATAGCGACGCCCCGTCGGGAGCGGTCCCGCTGGCCATCACCCGCACCGCCGAGCCCGGCTGGACCAGCGAGCGGTCGGCCACGGCGTAGATGAAGCGCGTGCGGCGCGTCTGCATCGGCGGCTCGAGCACGACCGGCGCGGGCTCGACGGCCTTGATCAGCGGCGCGGGCTCGACGACGGCGACATGAACCGGCGCAACGGCGGCCAAGCGCGGCGGGGCCTTGGGCGCGGGCGGCGGGACCGGAGCCGGCGGCGCACGCGGCGCCCGGGGCGGGGGCGCGACGACAGGGTGGGGCTCGATCGCCATCACCACTTCCGGCGGGCGCGAGGCCCAGACGGCCGAGGCCCCGCCCAGTCCGACCAGGGCGATGCAGTAGAGACCGGCCAGGCGGCGCAAGCGGCCAGGCGCCGGGCGCGACAGCAGCTTCACGCGCTGGGCCAGCGGGTGGGTCGCCCAATAGCAGCCCAGCGGCAGTAGCCGCGCCGCCAGCTGGGTCTTGAGCATCGCCTCGGCATAGGCGCGGCGGGCCTTGGGATAGGCGGCGACCACGCCGGCGTCGCAGGCCAACTCCTGGTCGATGCGCAGCCAGCGGCCCATCACGTGGACGGCCGGGTTGAACCAGTTGACGCAGGTGACCAGCGCCACCAGGGCGTTGACCGGCGGGTCGCGGCGCTTGAGGTGCGTCTCTTCGTGGGCCAGCACCACCTCGCGCTCGCGGGCGGTGTAGCGGCCTTCGAAGTCGTCGGGGACCACCACGCGGGGGCGCAGCACGCCGACGACGGCCGGCCCGGCCCGGCCGGCCTTGGCGGCCCGAGCGAACTGGACTTGGTTCCAGACCAGCCAGGCGAGGCTGGCGATCACGCCCAGCAGCCACAGGCCGGCCAGATAGGGCCGGATGTCGATCGGAGCGTTGGCCACGGCCGCCGACGATGCGGTCGACGCGCCCGTCGCCTCGACCGAGGCCGCCGCGACCCGAACCGTCAGCACCCGCGACGGAGCCAGCATGGCCAGGATCGCAAAGACCGGCAGAAGCCACAGACCGTACGCG
>JAEXJH010000635.1 GCA_023445955.1 Pseudomonadota bacterium | reverse complement strand
GCCTTCCTTGTCGAGATTGTAGTGAAGCAGGGTGGCCAGGGCGTCTACGTCCTCGACCACCAGAACGTAAGGAGTCACTTAAGGCCGCCTCTAAAAAGAGTTTATTGCGAAAGGACGTCCAGCTTCGGACGCTGTGAAACCAATTCCTCGCCGGTCATCTCGAAGTGGATGATTTCAGCGATGTTGGTGGCGTGGTCACCGATGCGCTCGAGGTTCTTGGCCACGAACAGCAGGTGGGCGCAGGCGTTGATCGTGCGCGGGTCGCCCATCATGTAGGTGAGCAGTTCGCGGAAGATCGAATTGTAGTGTTCGTCGACTTCCTCGTCGCGGCTCCACACGCCGATGGCGCGCTGCAGGTCCGAGGTCGTGTAGGCGTCCAGCACGTCCTTCAGACGGCTCTGCACCAGGCGGCCCATGCGCTCGATCGAGCGGGTCAGGGCAGTCATCGGGTCGGCTTCGGTCAGGATCAGCGCGCGCTTGGCGATGTTCTTGGCCATGTCGCCGCAGCGCTCGAGGCTCATCGAGATCTTCAGGGCGGCGACGGCGTGGCGCAGGTCCACGGCCATCGGCTGGCGCAGGGCGATCAGCTTGAAGGCCTTGCGCTCGATCTCGGCCTGCAGGTTGTCCAGGCGCTCGTCGCCGGCGACCACGGCCTGAGCCAGCGGGCCATCGCGGCGGGCGATGGCGGCGATGCTGTCGGCGACCTGGGCCTCGACCAGGCCGCCCATGCGGGTGACCTCGGCCGTGAGGTGGGCCAGCTCTTCGCCATACGACTTGACGGTATGTTCGGTCATTTTCTTGTTGTCTCCCGCCCTGCCGTTAGCCGAAGCGGCCGGTGATGTAGTCCTGCGTGCGGCTGTCGCGAGGATTGGTGAACATCTCCTCGGTCGGACCGCTCTCGACCAGCTTGCCGAGGTGGAAGAAGGCCGTGCGCTGCGAGACGCGGGCCGCCTGGGCCATCGAGTGCGTGACGATGACGATGCAGAACTGGCTGCGCAGCTCGTCGATCAGCTCTTCGATCTTGGCGGTGGCGATCGGGTCCAGGGCCGAGCAGGGCTCGTCCATCAGGATCACTTCCGGCGAGACGGCGATGGCGCGAGCGATAACCAGACGCTGCTGCTGGCCGCCCGACAGGCCGGTGCCAGGCTGGTGCAGGCGGTCGGCGACCTCGTTCCAGAGACCGGCCTTCTTGAGGCTGCTCTCGACGATGGCTTCCAGCTCGTCCTTGCGCGTGGCCAGGCCGTGGATGCGCGGACCATAGGCGACGTTCTCGAAGATGGTCTTCGGGAAGGGGTTGGGCTTCTGGAACACCATGCCGACGCGCGAGCGCAGCACCACCGGGTCGACGCTCTTGGCGTTGACGTCGGCGCCGTCGATCAGGATCGAGCCTTCGACGCGAGCGGTCGGGATGGTGTCGTTCATGCGGTTGATGCAGCGCAGGAACGTCGACTTGCCGCAGCCCGACGGGCCGATGAAGGCCATGACGGACTTGCCCGGGATGTCGAGGTCGACATCGAACAGGGCCTGCTTCTCGCCGTAGAACACCTTGACGCCGCGCGCCTTGATCTTGGCCTCGCCCGTCGCGGCGTTGGCGTGGGCGTGCGGGACGGTCGTCTGGATCATGGGCGTGCGGGCCGTGTCGTCTGGGCTTTGGGTGGTCATGGCGTGTCCCTGGAGGAGGGGCGAAGCGTTGGGGTTCAGGATCCGGATCATGGGCGACCTACCAGCGGCGCTCGAAGCGGCGACGCAGGATCACGGCGGCGGCGTTCATCAGGATCATGAAGACGAGCAGGACGATGATGGCGGCGGCCGTGCGTTCGTGGAAGGCCCGCTCTGAAGCGTTCTCCCAGATGAACACCTGGACCGGCAGCACGGTGGCCGCGCCGGTGAAGCCTTCCGGCACGCCGGGCACGAACGAGACCATGCCGATCATCAGCAGCGGGGCCGTCTCGCCCAGGGCGTGGGCCAGCGACAGGATGGCGCCGGTCATCACGCCGGGCATGGCCAGCGGCAGCACGTGGTGGAAGACCGTCTGGGTCTTCGACGCGCCGACGCCCAAGGCGGCCTCGCGGATCGAGGGCGGCACAGCCTTCAGCGCCGAACGGGTGGCGATGATCACGGTCGGCAGGGCCATCAGGGCCAGCACCAGGCCGCCGACCAGCGGCGAGCTGCGCGGCACGTTCAGCCAGTTGATGAACAGGGCCAGGCCCAGCAGGCCGTAGACGATCGAGGGCACGGCGGCCAGGTTGTTGATGTTGACCTCGATGATGTCCGTCCAGCGGTTCTTCGGGGCGAACTCTTCCAGGTAGGTGGCGGCCATTACGCCCACCGGCACCGCGATCAGGGCGGTGATGAGCAGCATCATGGCCGAGCCGACCACCGCGCCCAGCACGCCGGCCTGTTCGGGCTCGGTCGAGTCGGAGTTGGTGAAGAAGGGGAAGTTGAAGCCCGACTTGATCGCGCCGTCCTTCTGGAGCTTGTCCAGCCAGTCCAGCTGCTGGTTGTCCAGTTTGCGGTCGCCTTCGGCGGTCTCGCGCTTGATGTCGCCCTTGAAGTAGAGGTCGGCGTCGGCCTTGAGCGGGCCGGAGATCTCGACCGTCTTGCCGATCAGGCTCTGGTCGGCCTTGAGCTTGTTGAGGATCTGGAAGCCGAAGTCGCGCGACACCAGGTCCTGGACCTTGGTCGAGACCGTGCCCAGGTCGTCGTCCTGCACGCCCAGCTTCTTCATCACCGCCTCGGCGACGATGTAGTCGTAGTTGACGCCGGTCAGGTCCGAACGATCGATCATCTCCGGGTTCAGATAGACCGGCACGCTCATCGTGTGGGTTTCGAACGTCGTGTAGCCCTGGGCCACGATCCGGCCGACCAGCACCACCAGGAAGATCATGGCGACGACGATCGCGGCGACGCCTTGCGCCTTGAAACGGCGTTCGGCGGCGTGGCGCTTCTTCAGACGGGCGTCGGCGGCCGCGGAGGCCGCGCGCGGGGCGATCGCGCCGGAGGTCGCGTCAGTCATATTGTTCCCGGTACTTCTGGACGATGCGCAGGGCGATGATGTTCAGGCACAGGGTCACCACGAACAGGGTGAGGCCCAGGCCGAAGGCCGACAGCGTTTTCGGGCTGTCGAACTCCTGGTCGCCGGTGAGCAAGGTTACGATCTGGACGGTGACGGTGGTCACGGTGTCGAGCGGGTTGACGGTCAGCTTGGCCTGCAGGCCCGCCGCCATGGTCACGATCATGGTCTCGCCGACGGCGCGCGACACGGCCAGCAGCATGGCGGCCATGATGCCCGGCAGGGCGGCCGGCAGGACGACCTTCTTGACCGTCTCCGACTTGGTGGCGCCCATCGCGTAGCTGCCGTCGCGCAGGGACTGCGGCACGGCGTTGATGATGTCGTCCGACAGCGACGAGACGAAGGGGATCAGCATGATGCCCATCACCACCCCGGCCACCAGGGCCATCTGGTTCTGGACTTCCATCAGGTAGGTGGCCAGCGGGCCGGCGGGCAGGGCCGCGCCGATGGCGTTGAAGCCGGCGCGGAACAGCGGGCCGACGGTCAGGGCGGCGAAGAAGCCGTAGACCACGGTCGGCACGCCGGCCAGAATCTCCAGCAGCGGCTTGACCACGCCGCGCGTGGTGCGGCTGGCGTATTCCGACAGGTAGATCGCCGAGTACAGGCCGACGGGCGCGGCCACCAGCATGGCGATCAGCATGATCAGGAAGGTGCCGGCGAACAGCGGCACGGCCCCGAAGGCGCCCGACGAGGCGACCTGGTCGGCGCGCATGGCGATCTGCGGGCTCCACTCGGTCCCGAACAGGAACGAGATCGGGTTGACGCTCTGGAAGAAGCGCCAGCTTTCCCAGACCAGCGACAGCACGATGCCCAGGGTGGTCAGGACGGCGGCGACCGAGCAGGCGATCAGCAGGACGCCCGTCCAGCCCTCGACCCGGTTGCGGGCGCGGAACTCGGCGTTGATGCGCGGGAAGGCGATCAGGAAGCCGGCCAGGGCCAGCACGCCGGCGCCGGCCAGCATGCCGATGTTCAGGATGGTCTCGATGCGGCGGGCTTCGGCGACCTTGGCGTCCAGGGCGACCTTCAGATCGCCCTCATAGACCACTTCCGACGGGGACTGCTTGGCGGCGATGGCGTGGGCGTCGCTGTAGAAGACGTCCTGACGGTCGGCTTCCAGGGCCGCGACGGCTGCGGGACGCGTGGACTGCAGCATCGCATCCTCGATGCGACCGCCAAAGGCCGTCCCCAGCAACAGCAGGAGCGCGGCGGGGATGCCGGCCCACAGGGCGGCGTAGGTCCCGTAGTAGTCAGGCAGAGAGTGGAGGACGCGGGCGCGGCCTCCGGCGGCGGTCACGGCCCGGCGGCGGCCGGCGGCGAACGCCAGGCCGGAAAACAGCGCCAGAACGATGAGCGAAAGCCAGGTCAGCATGCGTGAGGCTAATCTTGCGCGAAGTGTGTGTCGAAGGCCTCGCAGGATCGCGCGCCTTCCCCCGTTTCCGGTCTATGCCGGGCGGGCGCTGAGCTTATGCGACGAATTGGTGACAGTTTGACGACAGGGCCCAGCCACCCTGCGTCCCGAGGACAGACCAACGGTCGCCGAGCGACGTTGGACGATATGTCGCACAGGTTGCGAGGTTCGGCAGAAATCATGGTTTCCCGTTGCCGTTCAAACGTTTGCCAAAACTTTTGCGTGTCCTGCATCGCCGGCGCCCTCACGGTGGGGATCAGGCCAGCCGTCGGTTCAGGACTTGTTGACGCCCGCAACCGTCAGTGTCGTCGCACCTCGCAACCGCAACTCTGAAGGAGTCGTGACGGCGTCATGTTCAAGCGTTCGCATGCCCACGCCCAGGAAACCCTGGCCGCGCTCGACAAGTCGTTGGCGACGATCGAATTCGATCCCAGCGGCAAGATCCTGTCGGCCAACGCCAACTTCTGCGCCGCCATGGGCTACAGGCTCGACGAGATCGTCGGGCGCCATCACAGCCTGTTCGTCGAGCCCACCTATGCTCAGAGCGAAGAGTACGCCGCCTTCTGGCGCAAGCTGGGCCGGGGCGAGTTCGACGCCAAGGAATATCTGCGCCTGGGCCGCGGCGGCGCGGAGGTCTGGATCCAGGCCTCCTACAACCCGATCCGCAACGGACGCGGCAAGGTCGTGCGCATCGTCAAGGTCGCCTCGGTGATCACCGAGCAGAAGCGCAAGGCCGCCGAAGAGTACGGCAAGATGGAAGCCATCAGCCGCGCCCAGGCGGTGATCGAGTTCACGCCGGACGGCGAAATCCTGACCGCCAACGAGAACTTCCTGGCCGCCGTGGGCTATTCGCTGGGCGAGATCCAGGGCCGGCATCACCGGATGTTCGTCGACCCGGCCTATGCCGCCTCGCCTGAATACGTCCAATTCTGGCAGCGCCTGAACGGCGGCGAGTTCCTGGCCGACGAGTTCAAGCGCGTCGGCAAGGGCGGTCGCGAGGTCTGGATCCAGGCCTCGTACAACCCGATCTTCGATCACCACCGCCGCATCGCCAAGGTCGTGAAGTTCGCCACCGTGGTCACGGGCCGCGTCCACGCCGTGCACGAGATCGCCACGGGCCTGGAGCATCTGGCCCACAACGACCTGACCTATCGCATCGAAGGCGACATCGCCCCGCAGTTCGACAAGGTCCGCAGCGACTTCAACACCGCCATGGCCTCGCTGGACGAAGCCATGGGCGTGGTGGCCCATGCCACCCAGGGCGTTGGGGCCGGGGCCGGCGAGATCTCGTTGGCGTCGGAAGACCTGTCGCGTCGCACCGAACAGCAGGCCGCCAGTCTGGAAGAGACCGCCGCGGCGCTGGACCAGATCACCGCCACTGTGAACCGCGCCGCTGAAGGCG
>JAEXJH010000634.1 GCA_023445955.1 Pseudomonadota bacterium | reverse complement strand
CGGGGATGTTCCAAGTGTTCAGCGTGCGGCCCCTCGAAGGAGCCGCAGCATGAAGACCGCCGCTTTGATCGGGCTCTTGCCCCTAGTGCTGGCCGCGCCGACCCTCGCTCAAACGATGGATCATTCGATGATGCCGGGCATGCAGATGCCTGCGCCCTCGGCTAAGCCCGGGGCCAAGAAGCCGCCCGCCACGAAGCTGGCCGTCAAGAAGAAGGCGCGCCCCAAGACCGCGGCGGCAAAACCGACGACGGCCAAACCCGCCGCCAAACCGGCCATGGGCGCGATGGCCACGCCGTCGACCGCCAGCGGCGCAGCCGTCGATCCGCACGCCGGCCACGATATGAGCACGATGGCCATGCCGGCCGCCCCGGCCGGCCAGGACATGGGCGCCATGTCGATGCCCGCGCGCCCCGCCGATCCGCATGCAGGTCACGACATGGGGTCGATGGCCATGCCGGGGATGGCCAAAGACCAAGCCATGGGCTCGACGGCTGACATGGGCGATATTCCCAACACACCGCCGCCGCCCGCGCCTGCCGACCATGCGGCCGATAAGGTTTTCGATCCCGCCGGCATGGCCCGGGCGCGCGCGCAGCTGCGCAAGGAACACGGCGGCGGCGTCACCTCCATGGTGATGGCCAACATCGCCGAATGGACGCCGAAATCGGGCAAGGACAGCTACCGCTGGGAGGGCGAAGCCTGGTTCGGCGGCGACATCAACCGCCTGACGCTCAAATCGGAAGGTGAAGGCGTCAGTGGCGACGGGTTGGAGCGAGCCGAACTTCAAGCGCTCTATTCGCGCAGCGTGGGGCCATACTTCAATCTTCAGGCCGGTGTTCGCCATGACTTCGAGCCCAAGCCTTCGCGGACCTATGCAACGATCGGTTTCGAAGGTCTGGCTCCCTATTGGTTCGAAGTCAGCGGCGCGGCGTTCCTGTCCAGCAAAGGCGACCTGTCGGCGCGCTTCGAGGGCTATTATGATCAGCGGCTAACCCAGCGCCTGATCCTTCAGCCGCGCGCCGAACTCAATCTCGCCGCTTCGAACGACCGAGCGACCGGAGTCGGCTCCGGCTTGTCGGACCTCGAGCTTGGCCTGCGCCTGCGTTACGAGATCCGGCGCGAGTTCGCGCCCTATGTCGGCGTCACCTACGACCGCAAGTTCGGCAAGACCGCCGACTACGCGCGCGCTGGCGGCGAGGATGTCAAAGCCGCCCGTATTGTGCTGGGCCTCCGCGCCTGGTTCTAGGACGACATCAAGGCCTTATCGACTGGAGACCCGAATGAAACCTTTCCGAGCGCTCTTGGCCGCTGCTTTGCTTCTCGCGGCCGGCGCGGCGCAGTCTCACGAGCCCGCCAAGGCCACCGCCCCGACGGTGCGCGTTGCTCCATCAGCGCGGGCTGCGCAACAAGCGGTGGAGGGATTTCACGCGGCCCTGGCCGCTGGCGAGACGCAGCGCGCGCTGGACTACCTCGCGCCGGATGTCCTTATCGTCGAAGAAGGCGGCGCTGAGCGTTCGAGGGCTGAATATGCCAGCCATCACCTCGCGGCCGATGCCGCCTTTACCCGCGCGGTTCCAAGCACGCCCTTGGGCAGCACCGGCGACGCGGTCGGCGACTTGGCCTACATCGTCACTGAAAGCCGCATGACCGGGGCCTACAACGGCAAGCCGGTGGACAGACTGTCGGCTGAAACCATGGTGCTGCGCCATGACCCCGCCGGATGGAAGATCGTCCACATCCATTGGTCTTCGCGCGCCGCCAAGCCGAAATAGTTCGCGGCCGCTCCAACGACGTCGAGGGATGGCCGGCAGCTGGCGCGTAGATGTTTCGAGGATCAAATTCAGATTGACGTCTTGGGCGTCGATCGTTTTGGGGCGCCAAACGATGACCGATAGAAAGCCTTTCGATTTTAAGCGTCATTTTCCGAGCCTTCCCTTCGTCGCGGCGGCGGCGCTGCTGGTCGGCAGTATCGTTGGGGCGGGTCTCTATGCCGGGCTCTACAACATCGGCGCTGACGTTCCCCACGCCAAGCCGACCTATTGGATGATCCAGAACCTTCGCGACCGCTCCATCGCGGTGCGCGCCCGAAACATCCAGGTCCCGGCCGATCTCAATGATCCCAAACGCATCGCCACTGGCGCGGGCCTCTATACCGAGATGTGCAGCGGCTGCCATCTGGGACCAGGGCTGGAGAAGACCGAGATCAGCCAGGGACTCTACCCGCAAGCCCCCGAGCTCTTCCGCACCCTGGGTCATACCCCGGCTCAGGAGTTCTGGATGATCAAGCATGGGGTGAAGATGACCGCCATGCCGGCCTGGGGCCGCACGCACAGCGATGATCTGATGTGGGACATGGTGGCCTTCGTGCGGCAACTGCCCTCGATGTCTCCTGAGCAGTACCAAGCGGCCATCAAGAGCGCTCCGGAGGACCATGACGCCATGATGCGTGACATGCCCGGGATGATGAACATGTCGAAGCCGGCCGAGAAGCCTTAGGTGGCTCCCAACACTTCGAGCTTTAGGACTTGGCCATGACCCGCTCCGCCCCCGCCGCGTCCATCGCCCGGCGTCATCTCTTGCTTGGCGCGGCGACCACAATCCTGCTCGCCGGCTGCGCCCAGGCGGCCGATCCGCTAACGATCCAAGTCTATAAAACCCCCACCTGCGGTTGCTGTGGCAAGTGGATCGACGCCTTGGCCTCGGCGGGTCTCAAGCCGGTGGTGTCCGTCCTCGAAGATTTGGCGCCAGTCCGCGCGAAGTTTGGTGTGCCCGACGCGCTGTCGTCCTGCCACACCGCGCGGATCGGCGGCTACGCCGTCGAGGGCCATGTGCCACCGGCCGATATCCTGCGGCTGTTGAAGGAAAGGCCCAAGGCCCTGGGCTTGGCGCTGCCAGGAATGCCGATCGGCTCGCCGGGCATGGAGATGGCGGGGATGGTGGTTGAGCCCTACGCGACGCTGTTGCTTCTGGACACCAGAGGCTCGACGCGTGTCTTCGCCTATCATGGCTAACTGAGTTCACGTTTGAGAATTCTCGCGTAGCGGCGAGGGCTTCGATGACACCGGCGCGTACCATTATCAGCGACCGGGGCGTCGCTTCCTGGAGATTCCACTATGACCAAGACCACCTCAACCCTGCTGGCGACCATCGTCGCCGGCGCCATGCTGCTGGGCGCGTCCCAGGCGCTAGCCCACGCCAAACTGGTGACCTCCGACCCCGCGCCCAACGCCACCGTGTCGGCCCCAAAGGCGCTGAGCCTGAAGTTCAGCGAGAAGCTGGAGCCGAAGTTCTCAGGCTTCGAGATCGCTAACGCCGCCGGCGCCGCCGTCCCCGTCAAGGCTAAGGTCACCGCCGATGGCATGGGCTTGGACGGCGCCCTGGCCGCCCCTTTGGCGCCCGGCGCCTATAAGGTCACTTGGCACGCGGTCACGGCCGATGCGCACCGTATGAACGGCGCCTATACCTTCACGGTGCGCTAGAACCATGATCGAACTGGCCGTCGTTTTCGCGCGTCTGGTCCAGTACATTGGAGCGGCGGTCCTGTTTGGATCGCCGCTCTTTTGTCTCTATGGCCTGGCTGATGGAGGGCTCGCGTACACTTGGCCGCGGCGCCAGGCCCTGTTCGGCGGCGTGGTCGTGGTGATCGGGTCGGCTCTGGCGCTGCTAGCCCAGACCGCCATGATGGCTGGAAGCGCGGCCGACGCCTTTGACCCAGACACCCTGACCATGGTCGCCACCGGCACGCAATTTGGCCTGTCGCTGATCGTTCGCCTGGCCGCCGGTCTTGTCGCGGCCCTCGCCGTCGTCACGGCCCGCCCCTCGCGTTTCCTCTGGTGGACTGCGTCGGGCTTGGGCGCCGTCGCCCTGGGCAGCTTCGCCTGGAGCGGACATGGCGCCGACGGCGCGGGGGTTAGCGGCGCCTTCAAGCTCATCGCCGACATCGTCCACCTGTTGGCGGCCGGCGTCTGGCTGGGCGCCCTGGCGGCGCTGGCGGCGTTGATCTTTGGCGCGCGAGCGACGACCGAGGCGGATCTGCGCGAATTGCACCAAGCGCTCGAGGGATTTTCCGGTGTGGGCTCCCTGGTGGTCGCTGTGCTGTTGCTGACCGGATTGGTCAATGTCTGGTTCCTGGTCGGACCAGGCCGGTTTTTATCGGCGGCCTCGACGCCCTGGGGCGTGGCGCTCGTGGCCAAGCTCATGGTGTTCGGTTTGATGCTCAGCTTGGCCGCGCTCAACCGTTTCACGCTAACGCCGCGACTGCGGCGGGACATGGCAAGCGGCAAGACGAGTTCCGCGCTCGCCGCCCTCAAGCGTAGCCTGGCGCTAGAATCCGCCGCCGGCTTCACCGTGCTGGCGCTGGTAAGCTGGCTGGGCACGTTGGCCCCACCAGCCGCCCTATAGAAACCTTCCCATGATGGATAAGGTATTGAAACCACGGACAATTTGCGAGCTGTTAGGCAATGTCGCGTTAGGCTTGCAACGACAGCCGGCCTTGCGCCGCGACACTAGGCGATAAGACCATGCCGCTGAATCTCAAGTCCCTCACCAGTCTACGGTTCTTCGCCGCCATGTGGGTGGTGGCCTATCACTTCTGGCCCAACCTCGGCTTGGCCATGCCCGCCGTGATCGCCAAGGGTTATCTGGGCGTGGAGCTGTTCTTCGTGCTCTCCGGCTTCATCCTCTGCCATGTCTATCTGGAGGGCTTCGGCCAAGGCAGGTTTAACTATCGCGCGTTCCTTTGGGCCCGCTTGGCGCGGATCTATCCTGTTCACCTGGCGGTGCTGGTGGGCCTGATGCTGCTGATCGCGGCGGCCGCGTTGGTCGGGGTTTCGGCCGGCGACAAATTGCTGGTCTGGCCCTCATTGCCGGCCCAACTGACCCTTACCCAAGCCTGGGGTCTGGCGCCCCTGGGCGGCTGGAACCATCCCTCCTGGTCGATCTCGGCTGAATGGTTCGCCTATTTGACCTTTCCGGTCTTTGCTTTCGTGGCTTGGCGTCTGGTCAATCGACCAAGGACAGCCCTGGTCATGGCGATCTGCCTGGTGGTGGCGCTGAATATCGGGTTCCAGTACGCCGCTGGATTCCCCCTCACCCGGGCGACCATCCTGTGGGGCGCTTTGAGGATCGTGCCGTGCTTCGCGCTCGGCTGCGCCGTCTGGCTGGCTTGGCGCGCCGACGTCGTCAACGGCAAGGCCGCCGGGCTTGGCCTCGCCCTCATGGCCCTGTCAGGCGTGGTGGCCGCCTCGCTTCTGCACGCGCCTGACTATGTCGCGGTGGCGCTGTTTGGCGCCCTGATATTAGGACTGGCGGCGGTCTCCACTTCGGGCTCAACATTCCTAGCTCAGCCCGTGCTGGTCTATCTCGGCGAGGTCAGTTTCGCTGTCTATATGGTCTGTATCCCATGGGAGTCGGTGTTCACTCAGGGCCTGGGCAAGGTCGTCGTGCTAGAGCGGGAGCATATGCCCATGAGCCTGTGGCTGGCGCTTTATTTCGGAGTTATTCCCGTCGCCATGGTGCTGCACCACGCCGTCGAGCGGCCGATGCGCACCCTGATGCGCCGCCATGGCCCGCCGTTTGGCCGCGCTCGGGCGACTAGGTCCACCGCCCCGGCCAACGCCTGATGACGCCAGCCAACGTCCAGCCTATAGTGACGCCATGCTGAGACATGCGCTCGCTTTCCTGGCCGCCGTGACTCTCGCCTTCAGCCCGTTGGTGGTCAACGCCGCCCAGGCCGATTGCGACATGACCGGCATGTCCATGAGCGCGATGAGCATGATCATGCCCGCCGCCGAGACCCCTCCCGACACCGCCCAGCCGAACCCCTGCTGCGACCACGGCAAGGCAATGTCGGCCAAGGACTGCGCCAAGGCCTGCGCGACCAGTTGTGCGTTGGCGGTGGGCGTTCCCAGCGAGGGCGCAATCGGCCATGCGCTGGTCGCATACCGCGTCGAGGTTAGTTGGTCCAACACCAGCGGCCAAGCCCACGATCCCATACCCGAAGATCCGCCTCCAAGATCGCTGATCTGACGACCGGCCCCGTGCCGGTCTGACGCCTGCGCATCTGCCGTCGTGCTGTTCGCACCCGGCCCATGCGCGGTCGCTCGCCCGCTTGCGGGCGCTTCAGATCACGATCTTCAAGGAACGATCTCATGACTCTTCGAAACAAGTTGCTGGCCGCTGTGGCCGCCGGCCTGACGTTCGCCGCCTCGGCCGCTCTGGCCGCCGCGCCCACTTGCAGCCACCTGCAGGCTCAGTCGCCGCCGTCCAATCCCAAGGACGTCTTCCGAACCGCCGTGCGCGTTTGCGACATGCCGGCAAACTGCGGAATGATGTCGATGATGGGCCGCCCGTCTTCGACGTCCAAGCCGCAAACCGTCAGCTCCAACCGCTAGGGATCGGCTGAGCCGGGCGGCGGGCCATCCCCTCCGCCGCTCGCTCGGTCGGCCTC
>JAEXJH010000633.1 GCA_023445955.1 Pseudomonadota bacterium | reverse complement strand
TGGCGCATCGAATAGACGTCGATGCCCGGGCCGGCGCCTTCCGTGTACTCGCCCTTCAGGATGTGGGGAATGCCGCAGGCGAACTCGATGACCTCCAGGCCGCGCTGGATGTCGCCCTTGCTGTCGGCGACGACCTTGCCGTGCTCGGACGACAGGATCTCGGCCAGGCTGTTCATGTCGCGCTCGATCAGGCGCTTGAACTCGAACATCACCCGGGCGCGGCGCTGCGGGTTGGTCGCGGCCCAGCCGATCTGCGCCTTGGCGGCGGCCTGGACGGCGGCGTCCATCTCGGCGTCCGTCGCGAACTGGACGCGCGCCTGGACCTCACCGGTGTTGGGATTGAAGACGTCGCCGAAGCGGCCGGACGAACCGGTCAGGGTCTGACCGTTCACGAAATGGGCGATGTCTCGCATGATGCGCTCCCTAACGCTGTTTTGCGCGTCAATAGCATCCAAGGTTCACGCCGTATCGCGCGAAATTCTACTCCGCATCCACATGGACGCGGCGGAACCGGCCCTGCAGATAGACCAGCGGCTCGTGGTCCGGGTCGTAGCGCAGTTTCACCACCCGCCCGACATAGACCCGGTGGTCGCCGGCGTCGAAGACGTGGTGGGCCTCGCACTCGAAATTGGCCATGCAGCCGGGCAGGATCGGCACGCCGGTGCGCCAGGTCTCGGTCTCGACGCCGGCGAAACGGTCGGTGTCCTTCTGGACGAACTGCTTGGCCAAAGCCTGATGCTCGGCGTGCAGGACATTGACCGCCCAGCGGCCGGCGGCGTCCAGCGACGACAGGCTGGACGACTTCAGGTCGACGCAGACCAAGGCCAGCGGCGGGTCCAGCGACACCGAGGTGAAGGAATTAGCCGTCAGCCCCACCTTGCGCCCGTCCGCGCAGACGGTGGTGATCACCGTCACCCCGGTCGTGAAGCATCCAAACGCGTTGCGCAGGGCGCGGGCGTCATGCTCGGCGCCCTCCCCCAGTTCGATCGTAACCGCTTTACTCATTGTCTAAGCAGTGCGGCAAAGATCGGCGGTCGGCAAGCGTTAGGCGCGCGGGCTTTCCACCAAAACGCCCGGTCGTGCAGCGTCCAGGCCGAAGGTGACCGGCAGGTGGCGCACATGCGGCGTCTGCAGGCCAAGCGCCTTGACCCCGCGCGCCACCGCCAGCTTGCTCAGCGCCGTCGGGCCAAAGCCGTTCTGCACCCGCGGGCTCATGCCCATGCGCCGACGCAGCACGCCGTTGGCGTAGATGACATTGGCCCGCATCAGGGCCGGCGGAGTCATGAATTCGATCGAGATCGAGACGTTCAGCATCGGGCCGTTCTCGATCCGGTGCGGGGCGTTCTGCTTCCAGGTCACCATGTTCCCGGGCGTCAGCAACACCTCCTGCGCGCCCTTGTCCCATTCGGGCTCGAAGGCGAACTGCTCGGCGGTCTCGCGCAGCACGATCTTCTCCAGGGCCAGATCGCCAACATAGGGATCGGCCACCGGATAGACCCACACCTTCTTCTCGCCGCGGATCTGCCACAGCGACACCAGCGGCACATCGAGATGGTAGAAGACCTGGGCGTTGGCGCTGGAGATCAGCATGCCCACATCGCGCTTGAAGGTCTTCAGGCCCGGAACGTGCGCTTCCTTGTCGGCGAAGATCTCGTCGCTGAGCGCGGCGTATTCCGGGACGTGGTCGTTGGTCTGGCGCAGGTTCAGCCAGATGCGGCCGCTCTTGGCGCCCTCCAGCAGCTGATCGCCGGTCAGATTGCCCGCCGAACCCTTGCGCCAGGTGGTCCAGGCCTTGGGATCCTCGCCCATGGTGAAGACGCCCAGCTTGTCGCGCGGATACTGGTCCAGCAGGCGCGCCAGGCCCTCGTCGTCGAACATCGGACGCTCATGCAGGGCGTGCTTGAACATCAGGTTCTCGCGGCCGAAGGCTTTCGCCTTGTCCGCCGTCCAGTCGGTGATCACGCTCATGTCGCGGTCCTCCCGTAGAAATGGATCTTGAAGGGGCCCCACCAGAAGGTCTTGCCCAGGCCTCGCGCGGCGCGGTCCAGCCATTCGGCGCGGTCCTTGGCGCGGGTCAGCCACTTGACGCCGGCGACGGCGCCGAAGACGGCGGCTTGGCCCAGGCCGATGACCATCCAACGGGCGACGCCCAGATTGTCGCGCGGGATCGCCGCCGCGCAGTGCGAGGTCGGCCCCTGGCCGTAGGCGAAGGCGCGGGCGATCGTGTAGCGAAGGGTCATGCGGCTGAGCACGGGCTCTTCCCAGACCCAAGCCTCGGGCTCCCAGGCAAAGCGCGCGCCGACGACCTGCATGTGGCCAAACAGCATGTCGTCCTCGCCGCCGATGTGGTTGCGTTCGACCGCGAACGGCGCGACCGGATCCGGCAGAGCCGCCCGGCGCATCAGGCTGTCGCCGCAGCCGTAATAGTGATCCAGCAGGCCGGCTTCGGCCGGGCCTTCGCGCGAGAAGAAGCGCTCCAGATAGGCGCGGTGCTCGACGATGTGATCCGGGGCGCGGGTCTTCACTGGACCGAACACCACGTCGGCGTCGAAGCGGACCTGAGCCGCCAGCAGCGCCGCGAGCCAGCCGACCGGGGCCTCCTCGTCGTCGTCCAGGAAGGCGATGAAGTCGCCCGAGGCGCGGGCCATGCCGGCGTTGCGGGCGAAGGCGACGCCAGGGCGCTTTTCGTTGACGTAGATCACCGGGAACGGCGCGGTCTTGGCCAGCGCGTCGGCGACCGGCTTGGCGGACGGGACCTGGTCGTTGTCGACGATCACCAGCTCCAGCTCGGCGCGATCGACGCCGGTCTGGGCGAACACCGAGCGCGCCGCGACGGCCAGGCCGTCGGGGCGTCGCTGGGTCGGGATCATGATCGTCACGCGCGCCATCAGGCCTCCGCTTGGTCCCCCTGGCGGCGATGCGTCCGCGAGGCCACGGCCTCGACGAAGTCGCGCACGCGGCCCGACATGGTCAGTTCGCTGCTGGCGATGGCGTCCATCCGGCGGCGCAGGCGGCCGACCGGACCCGCGCCATGGGCGCCGGCCATCGTCCAGGCGCTTTCGATCGACAGCGCCATGCGCCCGCCGATCGTCGCCGCCGTCGCCGCGCCCTCGCCGATCGTCACGGTGTTGAGGCCGTACGAGCGCTTGTAGTGGTCGTGGCCCGGACCCAGGTCGTAGCGGGTCAGGCCCAGTTCCGGCATGGCCGCGATGGCGCGCAGGAAGAAGATCTGGCCCGGCGACCAGGCCGCGTGCTCGGGCGAGGTGGAGGCGATCCACGGGTGATAGACGTCGCCCAGGCGGACGCCGAAGTGGCCGCCGATCAGTGTGTCGCCAGCGTAGAGATTGATCATCAGGCCGCGGAAGTCCCCCGAGCGGCGGGTGAACAGGTCGGCCATCAGCTCGCGGGTCCAGTCGGCGCGCAGGAAGTCGTGGGCGCCGGTGCGCTCCAGCTGCTCGCGCTTCCAGTCGATCAGCTGGTTGAAGGCGTCGCGCGAGACGTCGCCGGCGACCAGGCGCACAGGACCGACCTCGCGGTCCAGCTTGTTGTCCAGGCGGCGGTAGTTCTTGATCTTCTTGGGGCTGGCGGCGCGGATGGCCTCCAGATAGGCGTCGGCGGTCGTGCCCCCGAGATCGATCAGATAGGCGGTGCGGTCGGTCTCGGGCGCGGACGGAAACAGGCCGTTCGGATCGATCAGACCGGTGTAGCGGAACACCGAGACGTCGGCGGCGCGAAGCACCTGTCCCAGATCAAGTCCCGCATCGGGACGCGACACCAAGCCGTGATAGTCCGACAACGGAGAACCGATCGGCCGCGCCAGGCCGCCCGGGCGACGGTGATAGGCCAGGAAGCCCAGCGTTTCGCCGGCGCGGCGGACCACCGCCACGCGCGCGTCTTCACGAACATTTCCAATAGCTTGCGCGAAATCTGGCCCAAGCAAGGGATTGCCGAACCCTGCCTGGTCAGCGGCCAGGCTCCGCCACAGCGCCACGTCTTCGGCGCTCAGCAGGCTCGGGTGAAGGGTCTCGACGTCCAACATGTCCATCCTGTCCTACTCCGGCTCGGGTTAGGGAAAGATGGACCTGCCGCTGCAATCAGCGGGCCATAAGTGGGGAATCCGACGAAGCGGATACCCATTTATGCAATCGTCGTCTCGAACGTCGCCTTGAGGATCTTCTCCAGCCACAGCTGGTCGGTCGCGTCGAACGAGGCGGGCTTGTCGGAATCGACGTCGAACACCGCGATCAGCTGGTCGTCGGGACCGAAGACCGGCACGACGATCTCGCTCTCCGAACGGCTGTCGCAGGCGATGTGGCCCGGGAAGGCGTGCACATCTGGCACAAGCTGGGTCTCGCCGGTCGCGGCCGCCGCGCCGCAGACGCCGCGACCGTAGGCGATGCGCAGGCAGCCCAGCGTGCCCTGATAGGGGCCGACCACCAGCTCGCGCTCCTTCGTCGGATCGACGACATAGAAGCCGGTCCAGAAATAGTGGTCGAAGCTGTTGGCCAGCATCGAGGCCACCGTCGCCATGCGGGCGGTGACGTTGGGCTCGCCGTCCAGCACGGACGCGATCTCGTCGGCGACCTCGGCATAGCGGGTCGCCTTGTCGGCGGAGAGGGTGATGTCGTTGAACGCTTCGGCCATGGCTGCGGATATAGCGCGACTGGAGGCGGATGTTAGGGCTTAGCCGCTTCCGGCGGCGAATACTTGCAGGCGCTGGCCTTGCGCTTGGCCATCATGGCCTTGACCCATTCGCTGGTGTCCTCGCCTTCCACAAAGGTCGGCGGGCCGGGATAGATCAGCTGGATCAGCGTGCCGTTATCCAGGTCCGAGGCCTTGAGGGTGGGGGCCTTGGCGTCGTCGACCTCCAGCGGGTCGATGACCGCGATCTTCAGCGTCGGGTCGCGCAGCTTCAGGCGCTCGACCGTGCCGAGGAACGCGGCGCTGTGGAAATTGCCGTTCAGGTGCAGGACCTTGAAACCCGGATGGGCCTTACGCGCCAGGAAGATGGCCTCGGCCATGGTGTCGTCGCGAGCGGTCTGGGCGGCCAGGCTGCGCTCGGCCTTCAGCAGGGCTTCGGGCGATTGGCTGGCGCCGCCGCCGTGGACTGAAGCGCCCGACTGGAAGCGCATGTATTTGGCGCGATAGGCGCCGGTCCCGGGGTTGAGGTCGCGGGCGATCCAGCCGCGTTCCTCCGGCGTGAACTGGCTCAGGATCTCAGGCCCGAACTGGCCGATGCACGAGATGGCCCAGGTCGGGGCCTCGGCGGCGACCACGGGCAGGCCGCGCGTACGGGCGAACTCGACGAGCGGCCGGTACGAGGTCGGATAGTTGTCCCACGCCCTGCCCTTCCCGGTCAGAGCGTTCTCGCCGACCTTGCCGGCCAGATAGGCGTCGAGCGTGGCTTGCGTGTCGCGCTCGAACTGCTCCAGCGACAGGATGTACTTGGGGTTCTTGGCCACCAGCGCCCGGAACAGTCTCTGCTGCTGCAGGTGCACGCCGGGGTGACGGTGGCTCTCGCCGAAGAACACCACGTCGTAGCCCGACAGCAGCTGCGCCGCCTCGTCAAAGCTCACCACACGCGGCTTGCCGGTCCCAGCGTCCTTCATGACGAAGGCGGTGTCGTAGAAGTCCTCCAGCGGCTGGCTCAGTTGGTAGCCGTCGCCGACGGGCTTCACAGTCTGGGCCGTGGCGTCGCCGGCCATGACAAGCGCCAGCAGCGGCAAGGAAACGAGCCAGGACTTCGTCGACATCGGCGCTCCGGGGATTGGATCTCAAGTCCGGAAGTAACCGGTCGCCCCGTCTCCGCGCCAGTCTTTTTGCGAGCGATTTGCAAATGTACGCATGACGCTCACGGGATCTCAGATCACACCGCGACGGCCGAACACGCCACGCGCCTCGGGGATCGGCGCAATGGCCGCGCGGTCGATCGTCGAGATTTCGGGCAGGCCTGCGCCCGCCGCTCGGGATACCCAGCGGCAGATCGTCAGCGAACCGGCGCAGACGGCCATCCAGGCCAGCGCGCCCGCGATCGGGTTGGCGCCGTAGACCAGCCAAGCCACGACGCCCGGTGCGCCGACGAACACGGCGCCGATCGCCAGCCGCACGACGCCCACGATCGTTCTCGGCCGGCGCGTGTCGGCGATGAGCATGCCGATCCAGGCCAGCACCATCCACAACAGCTGCACTAGCCCCTGCCCGAGGGTCAGAAGCTGCGGGGCAAGGGCCAAGGCCTGCTTCACGGTCCGTCCGACCTCAGCGGGCGCGGCCAGCACCGTGGTCGTTAAGGTCAGCGACAGCACCAGCAGATGCGCGCTTATCGGACCGAGGACGGCGTGGATCAGGGCTCGGCGCATGGGACACTCCGTTCGACAGCGCCAAGATGACGGAATCGGCGTTACTAAACCTCAAAGAGAGTGACGCGCGCCGTCGATGAGCCCCCAAAACGACATCGCCCCGCCATCACTGGCGGGGCGATTGAGCCTGTTCGTCCTGGAAAGACGTCCTAGAACTCTTCCCACTCCCCAGGACGCGAGTTCGGCGCGACCTTCAGGGCGTTGGCGCCCTGGACGTAGCGCTGGCGGAAGCTCTCGCGGGCCGGAGCCGCCGCGACCGGCGCGGCCGCCGGGCGACGCTCGGCGCGGGCCGGCATCTCGTGGACCACCGCGCCGACCTGGAAGCGGCCGATCAGGCGTTCCAGCTCGGCGGCCTCGTTGGAGAGCGCGTGGCTGGCGGCCGTCGACTGCTCGACCATGGCGGCGTTCTGCTGGGTG
>JAEXJH010000632.1 GCA_023445955.1 Pseudomonadota bacterium | reverse complement strand
AGTCAAAGAAGCCGGGCAAGAGCGCCTCGCCCTTGGCGTCGATGACCTTGGCGCCGCGCGGCGCCGTCACCGATGGGCCGACTTCGGCGCTACGCCCGTCGCGGATGACGACATTGGCCAGGTGCGGCGCGGCGCCCGTGCCATCGAACACCATGGCCCCCATGATGGCGATCGCAGGCTCATCCGCGGTTTTGGCGGCCTCGGCAATGCCGGAGGCGATCAATCCCAGGCTCCCGGCCAGCGCTGTGGTCGCCAGGACAATGGTGCGGTTGGCCTTCATGCGATGCGATCCCCTGCCGTCGCGATCCTACTGAAAGACCGACGGACGGCGTCGGCGTTTCCGCCGGTCGCGCTTCAAATTTTTTGGATTGATGACAAGGCACGTGCTGGCGCGTGAGCTCGCCCGCGACATCCGTGTTCAGCGGTGTCGATCCGCTCGGCGAGCGAGGCGGCCTTTTTGAAAAGCGGCGCGTCTTAACGATGGCTGAGGCCTGCGCTGGCTCTTCACCGCGCACAGTTTCAGCCGCGCGGTCCTTAGTCCCTAGCGAAGTCCCCGGGCACATTCTAAACACGGCCTCTTGAGGTTGAGTTGGGCTTTGGGGGCTCCTTGTACCGTAGCTTGAAATGGTCGCCGGCTTGCCTGGCGTTGATGGTCGTGTTGGCGGCGGGGCAAGTGTCCGCGGCCGAAGCGACTCCCCGCAAGCCCGAGCACCTGACCATACACCCGGACCCAAACGTGCTGCGTGGCGTGCTGCCCAATGGCCTGCGCTACCAGATCCTGCGTAACGCCACGCCCAAGGACGCGGTGTCATTGCGGTTCGCGGTCGACGTCGGGAGTTACGAGGAAAAGGACAACGAGCGCGGCTGGGCTCATTTTGTCGAGCACATGGCTTTCCGATCGACGCGCGCCTTTCCGGCCGGCACGATCGACCGCGTCTTCGCGCCGGCCGGCGTCGCCTTTGGCCGCGACCAGAACGCGACGACGGCGATGTTCTCGACCGTCTACCAGCTGGATCTGCCCAAGCCTGACGACGAGCAGCTGACGAATGCCTTCACCTGGCTGCGCGATATCGCCGACGGCATCGTGTTCACAGAAGACGGCGTCGACCACGAGCGCGGCGTCGTGCTGGCCGAGATGGAGACGCGCAACAGCCCCATGGTGATGGCCCAGGATGCGGTCAGCGCTTTCCAACTTAGCGCGCAGCGCTCGACCAACCGCTCGCCGATCGGCCTTCGCACGACCCTGAACGGCGCCACCGCGCCAGGCCTGGAGCAGTTCTATCGCGCCTGGTATCGGCCTTCGAACGCCGTGCTGACCGTCGTCGGCGATCGCCCCGTCGAGGCTTTGGAAGTCATGGTCCGGGCCAAGTTTTCCAGCTGGCAGGCCAATGGACCGGCGCGTGAGCGCGCGAAGCTGGTCCAGCCCACGCTGGAAAGGCCGACCGAGGCCTTCACCGTGGATGGCCCTACGTTGCCGACGGCGATCAGTGCGTGCCGCGTGCGCCCCGCGTCGCCGCAAGGTCCTGACGATGTCGCGCGCCTTCGCCGCATGGCGCGAACGCAGATCTGGCAACAGATCCTGAATCAGCGTCTCGAGCAGCGAACGAACCGTGGCGACGCCAGCCTGCTGGGGGCGGCGGTGATGTCCAACGACACGCGCGATTTCGCGGTCACCTGCCTGATCGCCATGCCGACGAACGAGGCTTGGCCCGAAGCGTTGAAAGCCGCCGAGGGCGAACTCAACAGCTTCGCCGCGTCGGGGCCTACGGAGCTGGAAACCGAGAAGGCCACCGAACTGCTGCGTTCGCGGCTTCGGGGCTCGGTGCTGGCGTCCGGTTCGCGATCCTCGGCGGATCTGGCCGCGGGCCTGTCCGCGCGCGAGATCGCCGATGAGGTCTTCACCACGCCGGCGGATGGGCTCTACGCCTATGATCTAGCGGTGGAAGACCAGACGCCTGCGGATATCAAGGCCGCCTTCGACGCGGACTGGTCGGGCGGCGCGCCGCTACTGGCGATGACCAGCCCCAAGCCGGTGGCGCGCGAGGCGCTGCTGGCGGCGTGGAGCCAGGGCGCCACGGCGGTCGCCGGCGCGCAGGACACGTCCCTGAAGTCCTCCGGCTGGGCCTACGAGACGTTCGGCAAACCCGGCAAGATCGTTGAGCAGAAGCGCATCGAGACACCGGGCTTTCAGCGCCTGAAGTTCGCCAACGGCCTGATCGTCAACTTCAAGCAGACCAAGTTCGCGCCAAACAAGGTGGAAATCCGCGTCAACTTCGGCGCCGGGCAGAGCGAGATCGACAAGCGCGACTATCTCTACGCCCAGTTCGGCGAGATGCTGCTGGCCAGCGGCGGCCTGGGGCGTCATCGCGTGAGCGAGCTCCAGACGCTGTTCTCGAACACGGGCAGCCTGGGCTTCAGCTTCGGCATGGGGCCGAGCTTCTTCGCGATCCGCGCTTCGACCTTCTCGGCCAATTTCGAAGAGCAGCTTCAGGTGCTCGCGGCCTATATGACCGATCCCGGCTTCGATCCGGCGCTGGACGCGCGGATCCCAGCCAGCGTCGATCTGGTCTACCGGACCTACCTGACCCAGCCGGCGGCCGCGGCGGGCATTGCGCTGGTCAATGCGGTTGCGCCCGGCTCGACGGCCGCCATGCCGCCGCGCGAGGTCATGATGGCGATCCGCAGCGCCGACTTCGCCCGCGTGCTCAAGCCGGTCCTGACGACCGCGCCGATCGAGCTCACGATCGTTGGCGACGTCGACCAGGCCACGGCCATGGAGGTCGTCGCGGAGACGTTCGGAGCGATCCCCGCGCGCGCCAGGACGCCACGCGCGCATGGCGATCCAGGTTTCCTGCGCTATCCCGACCTGCCGGCGATGATGGTCCGTGTCGAACACGATGGACCCGCCGACAAGGCGGCCGCCGCCATGGTCTGGCCGCTCTATGTCATGACGCCCGAGCGTCGGCGTGAGGAGTATGCGCTGAAGCTGTTGGCCTCGGTGTTCGACACGGCGCTGCGCCGACGCATCCGCGAGGAGATGGGCAAGACCTATTCGCCCAGCGTCTCGTCTGCGGGTCCTGATTTCGGCGACCAGGGCACGCTGACGGTCGCCATCGAAGCCAGCCCGCGCGACCTCGACGCCTTGATCGCCGAAGCCAAGACGATCGCCGCGAGCCTGTTGGCCGGGGATATCACGCCCGCCATGCTGGAAGCCGCGCGCCGCCCTCTGCTGGCCGATAGGGAGGCGGTGCGGCAGACCAACGGCTGGTGGGCCGGAGCGATGGGCGGCTCGAATGCGACGCCGGCGCTCCTGCAGGAAGCGCTGAGCTATGAACCCCTGATGTCGGCGCTGACAGTCGAGGATCTGAAAGCGGCTGCGGCCAAGTGGCTGGTTCGCCCGCCCATTGTCGCCACGGCCTATCCCCGAAAGACCGCGACGGGAGCGTCCCAATGATCCGCACCGCACAGATCCGTCCGGGACTTCTGGCCCTCCTGCTGGTCTCCAGCGCCACCTCGGCGCTGGCCGCCACGCCGCGTGAGGCCTTGACCGCCTGCCTCGCCGGCGACTCCTACAAGGCCCGGCGTGCGGGACGCGAGGCGATCATCGCCAATTGCAGCGCGGCCCTTGATGCCGGTGTTCCCGACCGCGCCGAGAAGGTGCGGGCGCTGGTCCAGCGCAGCACGGCGCACTGGCGGCTCGATCACGACGCCGAGGCCGAGAAGGACGCCGAGGCGGCCCTGAAGCTGGCGCCCAAGGACGCCGACGCCCTTCTGGCGCGCGGCGTGGCGCGCATGGAGCAGGATCGCATCGACTTGGCGTTGGAGGACTTCAGCGCCGTGCTGAAAGCCCAGCCGACCCATGCCGTGGCGCTGCTCTACAGAGGGCGTGCACGGCAGTGGCACAAGGACGACCCAGCCGGCGCACGCGCTGACTATGACGCGGCCCTGGTCAGCGATCCCGACTTCGTTCGCGCCCTGGTCCAGCGCGCCGATCTGCTGACCAAGGATGATCCGGTCGTCGCCGAACGTGACCTCAAGCGCGCCGTCACCCTGTCCCCCGGCGATTCCGGCGTGCTGGTGCAACTGGCGGGCTTCTATGAGGCCCGTGAGCGTCCGGCCGATGCGATGAAGGCTTATGGCGAGGCGATCCAAGCCGAGCCCGGCAGCCCGTATCCCCTAATCTACCGTGCGGCGCTCAAGCGATCGCAGGATGACGCCGCCGGCGCCTTACAGGACGCTGAACAGGCGATCCGCGTGGATCCGAAGGCGGCGGGCGGCCATACAGCCCGCGCCGAAGCCCTGGCCGATCTGAAGCGCCCCGAGGATGCCATGGCCGCCTATCGCGACGCCCTGCGGGTGGATCCTCAGGATCTCACCGCGCTAATCGGGATCGGCTTCCTGTCGCGCAAGACCAACCAATTGGACGAGGGGCTGAAGGCCCTGGACGCGGCGCTGAAGATTGAGCCCAAGAACGTCGACGCGTTGTTCTATCGAGCCATGGTCTGGGCTGAGAAGGACGACGCCAAGCGGTCGATCGCCGACTACGACGCGGTGATCACCCTGCGTCCGAGCGGCGCGGCGGCCTATTACAATCGTGGCCAGCTCTACTCCGACTTGGAAGACCACAAGGCCGCGCTGGCCGACTATCGCAAGGCGGCCGAGTACGATCCCAAGGATCCCGACGCGCTGAACGCGATGGGCATCGAACTGGGCGCGCTGGACCAGGGTGTGGAGGAACTGAAGGCCTATGAGGCGGCTCTGAAGATCGACCCGGCCAACATGTCAGCCAAGGTCAATATCGCCATCTACTACGTCGAGCACGAGGACTGGACCCATGCGGTAGAGGCCTATCGCGTCGCGCTGGCGGCCCAGCCCGATCGCGCCGACCTGCACGTGAAGCTGGGCGACAACCTGCTCAAGCTCGACCAGGAATCCGCGGCCCGCAAGGAATACGACCTGGCCATCAAGCTCGCGCCCAAGGCTGTCGACGGCTGGCGGGCGCGGGCCGCGCTCAACAAGCGCGCCGGACGACTGCGCGAAGCGATCGCCGACTACGGGCAGGCCGTGGCGGTGGCGCCCGACAACGCCAACCTCTTGGTCCAGCGCGCGGCGGCTCTGAAGGAAGACGGCAAGGACGCCCAGGCCCTGGCCGACCTGGACGCGGCAGTGAAGCTGGCGCCCAAGTCGAGCTATGTGCTCAACAATCGCGGCCTGTTTCATTCCGACGCCGACCGCAACGAGGCGGCTATCGCCGACTTTGACGCGGCGATCGGCGCCGATCCCGAGTACGAGCCCGCCTACTACAACCGCGCCAACGTGTTCATCTCGCAGGACCGGCTTGATCGCGCCATCCGCGACCTCAACGTCTCACTGAAGCTCTCACCCGGCGACAGCATGACCCTGGCCCGTAAGGGCTACGCCTACATGCTCCTGAAGGACTACCGCCGCGCGCTCGAAGAACTCGACGCCGCCATCGCCATCGCGCCGTCCTACGCGCAGGCGCTGCGCTGGCGGGCGGAAACCAAGGAAGCGGTGGGTGACGAAAAGGGCGCAGCCGAGGATCGCGTGAGGGCGGGGAAGGGAGCGTAGACGGCGCCGTTTTCCAGCGCCTTACTGGGTGTCCGGATTTGCAGGCGCGAACTTAGGTAAAGATTTGAAATTTATAGGTATATACAGGGCCGAAAGAGCGCATTGAAATTCAATGTCGGCGATGTTTCCTAAAATAACCCAATTGTTCGCCAGGGTTTCTTTTCTTTCGATCATGCCATGTCTGACGCCTTCCGTCGAGCATTGTGAGTTGAGGTGCAACATTCGGCAAACTCATTTGGCTGGATTGGTTCGGCTGGTCTCGACGTCTTGAGAGATGGCAAGATTGAAG
>JAEXJH010000631.1 GCA_023445955.1 Pseudomonadota bacterium | reverse complement strand
CGCTCCCGTTGACGCGCCGCGCCCCAGGGATCGGATTACGAGAACAGGATCAGGAAGGCGATGACCAGGGCGAAGATGCCCAGGGCTTCCGTCAGAGCCATGCCGAGGAACAGCATCGGGCGCTCTTGAGCGGCGGCGGTCGGGTTACGCAGAGCGCCTTGGAAGTAGTTGCCGAACATCACGCCCAGGCCAACGCCCGCGCCGATCATGCCGAGCATCGCCAGACCAGCGCCGATGTACTTAGCAGCAGCAGCGTCCATGATAGAGACTCCTTGAAGAGGGTATGTAGGTTGAAAGACTAAAGGTTGATCAGTGGCTGTCGAGGTGCACGACGTCGTTGATGTAGACGCATGCGAGCACCGCGAACACGAAGGCCTGCAGGAAGGCCACCATGAACTCTAGGGCCGTCAGGGCGACGACCGAGGTCAGGGCCAGGGCCGAACCGGCCCAGCCCAGGACGCCGAGACCGCCCAGGGCAATCACGAAACCGGCGAAGATCTTCAGCACGACGTGGCCGCCCAGCATGTTGCCGAACAGACGAAGGCCCAGGGTGATCGGACGGATCAGGAACGACAGGATCTCGATCGGCACCAGCAGGATGTACAGGATCGGCGGCACGCCCGACGGGGCGAACAGCTTGAAGAACTTGATGCCGTTCTTGGCGAAGCCGACGGCGACCACGGTCAGGATGACCATCAGGCCCAGCGTCAGGGTCACGGCCAGTTGCGACGTGGCGGTGAACACCAGGAACATGCCCTGGATGTTCATGAACAGCACGAAGGCGAACAGCGTGAAGACGAAGGGCATGAACTTCTTGCCTTCGTGGCCGATGATCGACTCCGCGAGTCCATCGACCAGTCCGTAGAGCATCTCGCCCACCGCCTGCAGGCGGCCGGGGATTACTGCCTTGCGCGCGGCCAGGCTGTAGAACGTGATGACCAGCAGCGCCGCCAGCATCATCGCGAACACCGAGTTCGTGATCGACAGGTCGATAGCGCCGAGTCCGGGAACGGTCACGGTGGGCAGTTCCACGATCTTCTGGATCTGGAACTGGTGCATCGGATCGGCCATCGGCCCTAGTCTCTCTTCTGCTTGGGGACGGTTGGCCCGTCTCCCGTGTGTCCGTCGGCATTCCCGGAGAGGGACGGCGCCGACGCCTGCGCGCTCAGTTTCATCGCCTTGCGGACGATGGAGAATATCGCGAGCCCCAGGCCGATCAGCAGACCGCCGACCATGCCCCAAGGGTTCGTGTGGACGTAATGGTCGAGAAGCCAGCCGAAGCCAAGACCCACCAGTACGCCCCCGATCAGATCCGCCAGGAGGCGATAGCCGTCCTGGTTGGCCTTTTCGGTCGCGGCTTTCGCCGGCTTTTCCGCCGCCTTCCTCGCCTCAAATGCGTCGAGCCGAGCGTCGAGGCTTTCCAGAGCCTTGTCGTTCGGTTCGTCGGCCTTGGGCATGGGAAGCGGCAGGTCCGAAAACGCCGCGGGCGCGCCAAAACAAGGCGCATTTCCGGCCGGCTTGATCGGCGCGGAACCTATAGACCTCGCTGCGGTGCGTCAAGGCAAGCGCTTCGCGGGCCAAGTAGCGGGAATACTTAAGGATTTCGCCGCTGGCTTCAAGGAGGGGCAAAACCATCCCCTTTTCATTCGCTCGGTCTTTCCGCCGCGCCCCTATCGCAGGCGGGAACGGCTTCCTACATGTCGGGCGTTCTCTTGGCGCCACACCCAATAGGCAAGGTGTGGCGGAACCCGATGACGCATTGATTTTTTCGTCGATCTGGGGTTTAGAGCCGCCGCCTCCAAACAATACGAAGATTCATGTCGCACCTGAAGAACACCGGATTCGCCGATCGCATTTCCTCGCAGCAGGAAGCCAAGAAGGCCATGCTGGCCAAGTTCAAGGCTAAGCCGACGGTCCAGGACCCCGATTTCGACAAGCGTGAAGAGCTTCGCGCCGCCGAACTCGAAGCTGTCCGCGCCGCCCGCGCCGAAGCCAAGGAAAAGGCCCGTCTCGAGGCCCTGGCGCGCGAAGAAGAACTCGCCGCCGCCAAGCGCGCCGAGCGCAAGGAACGCAAGGCCGCCGAGGCCGCTGAAATGCGCATGCGCAAAGAAGGCAAGGCTCAAGCCCGCGACGAGCTTCGCGCGCTGGGCAAGACCACCAACAGCAAGCAGGACCGCGCCCACCAGTGGGCTCACCTGCTGGGCTAAAAGATCCAGGGGTCCTTCGGGACCCCTTTTTCTTTGCCTGACGTAGCGAAAGGGACCATGAGCCGCTCATGGTCCATCTCGACGTCATCGCCAGTCTGTTCGTGGTCGCCGCACTCGCCGGCGCGCTGGACGCCATCGCCGGCGGCGGTGGCCTCGTGACCCTGCCCGCCCTGCTGCTGGCCGGCCTGTCGCCGGTCCAGGCCCTTGGCACCAACAAGCTGCAAGGCGCGGTCAGCGCCCTGTCCTCAACGACGGCCTTCGCCCGCCGCGGCCTGATCGACTGGAAGACCGCCCTGCCGGTCGCCGGCGCGGCCGCCGTCGCCGGCCTGTGCGGCGCGCTCTGCGCCAGCCTGCTGTCGCCGCAGCTGCTGCGGGCCATCGTGCCGCTGCTGCTGATCGGCATCGCCCTCTATTTCGGCTTTTCGCGCGCCCTCAAGGCGGAGGACGTGGCGCCGCGCATGGCGCTGATCCCGTTCGCCTGCTTCATCGCCCCGCTGGTCGGCTTCTATGACGGGATCTTCGGGCCTGGCGCCGGGGCCTTCTACATGGTCGCGATCGTCACCCTGCTGGGCTATGGCGTGCTGAAGGCCACGGCCCACACCAAGCTGGCCAACGCCGCCAGCAACCTGGGCAGCCTGATCCTCTTCATCCTCAAGGGCGCGGTCGTCTGGCCGATCGGCCTGGCCATGGCCGCCGGGGCCTTTATCGGCGCCCAGGTGGGCTCGAGGCTCGCCATGCGTTTTGGGCCCAAGCTGATCCGGCCGCTCTTGGTGGTGATCTCGTGCGCGATGGCGGTGAAGCTGTTTGCGGATCCGGCCAATCCGCTGCGGGTGGCTGTCGAGCATCTGGTCGGACGCTGAGCCGTCCCCCTCCACCGCCGTTCGGCGGTCCCGCTCCCCCAAGAGGGGGAGGAGAGCTTTCTCTCCGCCCCGTTTGGGGGCGGACAGACCTCGCATAGCGAGGTCAGGTGGGGCCTCTGTGCTGAGCCCCGTGGCTCTAAGCCACCAGCTTCTCGGCCGTCGACAGGTCGACGCTGACCAGCTGGCTCACCCCCCGCTCGGCCATGGTCACCCCGAACAGGCGGTCCATCCGGCTCATGGTCACCGGGTTGTGGGTGATGGCGATGAAGCGCGTCTGTGTGCGCCGGCGCATCTCGTCCAGCATGTTGCAGTAGCGGTCGACGTTCGCATCGTCCAAGGGCGCGTCGACTTCGTCCAGCACGCAGATCGGGGCCGGATTGGCCAGGAAGACGCCGAAGATCAGGGCGCTGGCGGTCAGGGCCTGCTCGCCGCCGCTCATCAGGCTCATGCTGGCCATGCGCTTGCCGGGCGGGCAGGCGAAGATCTCCAGGCCGGCTTCCAGCGGGTCGTCGCTCTCGATCAGCTTCAGCTCGGCCTGGCCGCCGCCGAACAGGGCCTGGAAGAGGGTCTGGAAGTTGGCGTTGATGACGTCGAAAGCGGCCAGCAGGCGCTCGCGGCCTTCGGCGTTCAGCTCCTCGATGCCGGCTCGCAGCTTGCCGACGGCGCCGGAGAGGTCGGCGCGCTCGACCCGCATGGTCTCCAGGCGGCCGGCATATTCCTGGGCCTCTTCCTCGGCGCGCAGGTTCACTGGCCCGATGGCGTCGCGTTCGCGCTCGAGGGCGAACAGGTGGGCCTCGACGCCGGCGGCGTCCTTCGGGACAGCCACGGCCTCGCCGGCCACGTGACGACCCAGCTCCTCGGGCTCCATGCGGGCCTGCTCGCGGATGGCCGAGGCGACCTCGCCGAAGCGCTGGCGGGCGCCGTCGAGGTGAGCGACCAGGG
>JAEXJH010000630.1 GCA_023445955.1 Pseudomonadota bacterium | reverse complement strand
CCGTCGAACGGCGGGTGGGTCCAGGCACCCTCGCTGCCCGGCGTGCCCGGCACCACGTCCTGGTGGGCCATCAGCACGATCGGCGGCAGGGCGGGGTTAGAGCCGGGCCAGGTGTAGACCAGGGTGTGCTCGGCGATGACGTCGCGGGTCATCACCTTGTGGGCGTTGGGATAGGTCGCCTGCAGCCAGGCGTGCAGCTTGTCCCACTCGGCCGGCTGGTCCTCGGCCTTGTCCTGGTGGCTGACGGTCTGGAAGCGGACGGCCTCGGCCAGGTGGCTGGCGACCTTGGCGACATCGACGGGGCGGGCCGCGGCCAGTTTCACGCTGGCCGGATCGACCACCGCCGGCGCCTTGAAGGTGGCGGTCCGCACCGCGACCACGGCCGTCACGGCCAGAACCAGACCCACGGCCGTCAAAGCGACCTTGCCCCCGACACCCATCACGCAACTCCCCGAACATTTGTTGGGCGGACTGTGCGTCGGGCAAGCGCGGCTGGCAATGCTGCCGTTACGTAGATGCGCCGAACCGCTCCAGCGCCCGCCCATGCGGCGGCATGCGTTCCGCCGTCTGACGATACAGCGCGCGGATCTGCTCCAGCCGCTCCATCATCGTGCGCTCGTCCATCAGGTCGGCCAGCGGGTCATAGCCCTCCGGCTCGGCGGACTGGCCGATCATCACCGCCAGCCAGTTGGCCTCCTGGAAGATCGACGGGTGCGGGAAGATGGTCATGCCGCGGGTGCGGAACAGCTCCATCTTGTGACGCAGCGAGTCCGGGACTTCCATGTGCCGCATGCGGTCCCACAGCGGCTGACCGACACGCTGGTTGGCGTGGTAGTGGAACACCAGGAAGTCCCGGATCTGCTCCATCTCCTCGGCCATCATGTCGTTGTAGAGCTCAGCGGCGGCCGGGTCGTTCTTCGCGGTCGGAAAACTGCCGGCCAGCTTGATCAGGCCGTGCTGGATCAGGTGGATCGAGGTCGATTCCAGCGGCTCCATGAAGCCGCTCGACAGGCCCAGCGCCACGCAGTTCCTGAACCGCGACTTCTTCCGCCGGCCGGTGGTGAAGCGCAGGAAGCGCGGGTCGGCCAGCACCTTGTTGTCGGGATGCTCGGCGGCCAGGGCCTTCAGCAGCACGTCGGCGGCCTGATCGTCGCCGATATGGTCGCTGACATAGACATAGCCGTTGCCGGTGCGGTGCTGCAGCGGAATGCGCCAGCGCCAGCCGGCCTCATCGGCGATGGCGCGGGTGTAGGGGACGGGGTCCTCGTAGCGCGCCGAGGGGACCGCCACCGCCCGGTCGGCCGGCAGGAACGACGACCAGTCCTCGTAGCCGACGCCCAGCGCCTTGCCGATCAAGAGGCCCCGGAAGCCCGAGCAGTCGATGAAGAAGTCGCCTGCGAGTGCGTTGCCGTCTTCCAGCGTCACCGAGGCGATCGTGCCGTCCAGGGGGTCGAGGTTCACGCCCTTGATCGTCTGCTCGATCCGCCGCACGCCTCGACCCTCGGCGACCTCGCGCAGCAGCTTGGCGTAGAGCGCCGCGTCGAAATGGTAGGCGTGGGCCATGGTGGCGCGGGGATCGCGCGGGTCGTCGGTGCGCCAGTCGAAGCGCCCGCCCTTGGCGGCCATGTTGCTGAGCGAGAACTCGGAAAGCTCGGCCGTGTAGCCCAACTTGCGCGCCCGCAGCCAGTAGGAGTGGAACGACACCCCGCCGCCCATCGGGCCGCCGAAATTGCCGAACGGATGCAGGTAGCGCTTGGCCGGATCGCCCCAGCCGACGAACTCGATGCCCAGCTTGAACGAGCCTTCCGTCGCCGCCAGCATCCGGCCTTCGTCGACGCCGACGATCTGGTTGAAGAAGGTGATCGGCGGGATGGTCGCCTCGCCGACGCCCACCGTGCCGATCTCGGCCGACTCCACCAGGGTGATGCGCAGCTGCTGGGGCGTGAAGATCTTCGAGAAGAATGCCGCCGACATCCAGCCGGCCGTGCCCCCGCCCCCGCTCACCAGGTGTGAGATCTTGCCGTCCATGTCATCCCCCTCCGACTCCCCCGTCGGCGAGGGGGAGCCAAACAATCCCGGGGCGGATCGTCCAGCCTATGCGCCCTCGCTGATCTCCTGCACCTCTTCGAACGTCCGCAGGCCCGGACGTTGGGCGCAGACCAGGACGGCCATGTTGCCGGGCAGGTGCTGGTTGGCCAGCATCTTCTCGTGGGCGGCCGGGATGTCCTTCCAGGGGAAGACCTCCGACAGGCACGGGTCGACGCGGCGGTCGATGACCAGCTGGTTGGCGGCGCTGGCCTGCATCAGGTTGGCGAAGTGGCTGCCTTGCACGCGCTTCTGGCGCATCCACAGGAAGCGGGCGTCCATGGTCAGGTTGAAGCCCGAGGTGCCGGCGCAGATAGCCACCATGCCGCCGCGCTTGACCACGAACACCGAGACCGGGAAGGTCGACTCGCCGGGATGCTCGAACACCAGGTCGACGTCGCGATTGCCGGTGATCTGCCAGATGGCTTTGCCGAACTTGCGGCTCTCCTTCATGTAGTCGGTGAACTCGGGGCCGTTGACCTTGGGCAGCTGGCCCCAGCAGTTGAATTCCTTGCGGTTCAGCACCGCCTTGGCGCCCATCGACAGCACGAACTCGCGCTTGTCGTCGTCGCTGACCACGCCGATGGCGTTGGCTCCGGCCACGGCGGCCAGCTGCACGGCGAAGACGCCCAGGCCGCCCGACGCGCCCCAGACCAGCACGTTCTGGCCGGGCTTCAGCTCGTGCGGCTTGTGGCCGAACAGCATTCGGTAGGCGGTGGCGAGCGTCAGGGTGTAGCAGGCGGCCTCTTCCCAGGTCAGGTGCTTGGGGCGCGGCATCAGCTGGCGCGACTGCACCCGGCAGAACTGGGCGAAGCTGCCGTCCGGCGTCTCGTAGCCCCAGATGCGCTGGCTGGACGAGTACATCGGGTCGCCGCCGTTGCACTCCTCATCGTCGCCGTCGTCCTGGTTACAGTGGATGACGACCTCGTCGCCCAGTTTCCAGCGCTTCACCTTGTCGCCGACCGCCCAGACGATGCCCGAGGCGTCGCTGCCGGCGATGTGGAAGGGCTGCTTGTGGCCGTCCAGCGGGCTGATCGGTTCGCCCAGCGCGGCCCAGATGCCGTTGTAGTTGACGCCAGCGGCCATCACGAGGACCAGGACCTCGTCCTCGCCGATCTCCCAGGTGGGCACGACCTCGACCTGCATGGCGGCGGACGGCGGGCCGTGGCGCTCCTTGCGGATGCTCCAGGCGTACATGGTCTTGGGCACGTGGAAGGCCGGCGGGATCTCGCCGATCTCGTAGAGGTCCTTCAGGACAGGCGTTTCGGTCGCTTCGGCCATCATCTCTACTCCCCGCTTCCTTGGTGTCCTTCTGCGCTGCAACAACGCACGAAGGGCAAACTCGGCTATGTCCGCCCGCTTATTTTCGGGTCTCGGAAGCGAGGCTGAGACAAGTGTTTGAAACTGGCAAGTAGAATCTTGTGCGGCGCAGCATGGCGTTGCGGAAGGTTGCCCACTTCCATGTGGCGGGCCACGGTGGCGGACATGATCCACCTGTCGCATCCCGAGCCCTCGATCGCCCTCGTCGAGCTGGACACCGCTCCGGCCAACGTCCTGGCCATGGCCGAGCGGGCGCGGCTGCTGGAGGCCTTCGCCGCGATCGAGGCCGACAAGGCCGTGCGCGTGGTGGTGCTGACGGGCCGCAACGGCGCTTTCTGTACGGGCGATGACCTGGCGGAGTCGCTGTCGCGCGACGTCCCGACCCAGAGCGCGGCGATCCTGCGCTTCCTGGCTATGTGCGACCAGATCGCCGCCTGCCGCGCCCCGGTGATCGCGGCCGTCGACGGCTGGTGCATCGGCGGCGGGCTGGAACTGGCCTTGGCCGCTGACATCCGCCTGGCCAGCGATCGGGCGAGCTTCGCCTGCTCGGCGGTGCGGATGGGTCTGACGGCCTCGGCGGGGCGGCTGACGAAGCTGGTCGGCGAGAGTCGCGCCAAGCCGCACTTGCTGACGGGGGCGCCCTTCGACGCCAAGCGAGCGCTGGTGGACGGCATCGTGTCGGAGGTGTATTCGGCCGACGAACTGCTGGGCGCCGCCATCGCCATGGCCCGCACCATCGCCTCCCGCGCGCCGCTGGCGATCGAGGCCACCAAGCGCGTGGCGTCCGGCGCGTCGGCGACCGAGGCCGAGATTCCTGGCCTCGCGGCCACCGCCGATCACGCCGAGGCGCGCGCGGCGTTCATCGAAAAGCGGGCCGCGGTGTTCAGGGGGCAGTAA
>JAEXJH010000629.1 GCA_023445955.1 Pseudomonadota bacterium | reverse complement strand
CCTTTCAAGTCATCGTCGGGGAAGACGCCACAGAGCGAGACCGGCAAGGCCGATCTCATGAAGTCACCTTACCAACCGAACATTCGTTGGGGCACGATCCTGCGAGGGAAGCGCTAACAATGAGGTCGTTCGCCCAAGGCTTGGGCGTTCGAGGGCAGATTGCCCACATCGCGCCCAAGGCTTGTGCATCCGCACGTCAACCCTGGCGTCACTGCCAGTCGGGCAGGTCCGGCAAATTGATCAGGTTGAAGTGGATGATCAGGAACAGCAGCACGAACACGACGGCCGAGACCCAGGTCGTGGTGATGAACTTGCGCTTCAGGTTCGGATTGATCGGCGCGCCCGGGTCCCCGCCACCCGGCGGCTTGATGCCCGCCTCGTGATAGCTGCGCGAGCCCAGCGGCAGGACGGCGAACAGCACCGTCCACCAGATGGTCAGGTAGATCGCGAACCAGGTAATCGGGCTCATATCAGTGAGCTTCCTTCGGGGTCTCCATGAGCTCGACCAGCAGGCCGCCCATGTCCTTGGGGTGAACGAAGATGATCATCGTGCCGTGGGCGCCGATGCGGGGCTCGCCCAGCACGGTCGCGCCCTTGGCCACCAGATCGTCGCGCGCTTCGTAGATGTTCTCGACCTCGAAGCAAATGTGGTGCTGGCCGCCCTTTGGGTTCTTGGCCAGGAAGCCATGGATCGGCGAGCTTTCGCCGTAGGGCTCAATCAGCTCGATCTGGCTGTTGGGCAGGTTGACGAAGCAGACCCAGACCCCCTGCTCCGGCATCGCCCACTTCTCGGTCACCGAGGTGGCGCCCAGCAGGTCGCGATACATCTTCACCGAGTCGTCGATCGAGGGCGTCGCGACGCCCACGTGGTTCAGCTTGCCGATCATGGTCTTTCTCCCTAGCCGCCGAACGTACCAATCGGATCGCTGAACGCCGAGTGCAGATCGTTCAGACGACTGATGGGCATGTAGAAGCTGCAGCCCTTGCAGGGCTCGGGCACGCCGCAGCCCTGCCAGTCCCACAGCGCCTTCACGCGCTCGGAGCCCAGGAGGTCGGCCAGACTGGCCTCGCGGATGTCGCCCAGCATCAGAGCGGTCTTGCCGTCGAAGTCGGCGCAGCCGCAGAATGACACCTTGCCGCTCGACAGCACCTGCAGGCTGATCAGCGGCAGCGCGCATTGCTCGGTGTTCTGCTGCGGCGGCATCCACTCGGCGTCCAGCGGCAGAGGCTTGGACGTGTCGAAGACGGTCCAGTTGGCGTAGGTCTTGGTGCCCGGCAGCGACAGCAAACTCGCTTCGACGCCCGCACGCTGGGCGACATCGGCCAGCCAGGCGTCGACCTCGTCGCTCGTGCGGTCACGCAGGTGCCGCGCGCCCAGCCCGACCTTGGCGACGCCGAAGATCCGGATCAGCCGGCCCAGCGAGTCCATGAACTGGTCGTACTGATCCTTGCGGGTCATCAGCTGGAATTCTTCGGCGTCCAATCCGTACACGGACACCGTAATACGGTCGAAATAGCCGGCCAGCTCGGCGAGCTCTTCGTCCGTATAGAGATAGGCCATGGTGGCGTTGGTGATCGCCGAAACGCGGGAGATCGCCGGCGTCGCGCGCAGCAACTGCAGGCGCTCGAGAAGCTGCTTGTCCAGCAGCACCTCGCCGACCATCGGGGTCAGAGTGACCGGGCCGCCGCCCAGCGCCGCGTAATCAGCCACGACCTTGGCGAAAACCGCCATGTCCATGCCCTGCTTCTTGCGGGTCTGGATCGAGTACGGGCAGATCACGCAGTCGTTGTTGCAGATGTTGACCGTCTCGATGCTGATCGCCAGCGGACGAAAGCGGCCTCGGTGTGTGAAATACGAGATCCGCTCGGGTCGGTAGATGGCCGGGAACTTGGCGATCGGGTGGCCCGAGACGCGCTCGCGATACTCGGGCGAGCCGATGATCTCGGCCTTGATATCCTCGATCGTCGCGCCGCGGTCCATCCAGGCGACGCAGGCAGCCAGGGCGTCGGGATCCGGCTCGCGCTTGAGCAGATCCTGATAGAGGTGGCGGACGATCTGGCCCGCGTAGCCGTTCTCGCCGGCGCCGGTGGTCGGGGGGGCGGAGGTCTGGGGCTCGGGGGAACGGCTACGGCGGAAGATCACAGGCGCAGGACCGTAGTCTCGACGACCGGCTTGCGTTCCCAGATGCGGAACGCGGCCTTCTTCACGGCGCGGGAGATGGCGCTTTCGATCGCTTCGTCCAGTTCACGGGTGTCGCCCGTCAGCTTTTTGTAGGCGGTCTCGGCTTCTTCGGCGAGATCATCGAGGGCGTCGTCGAGGCTGTATTCCTCGTCGCCCGTCAGGCCGATGCCGCGCACCTGCGGACCCGAGACGATCTTGTTGCGGCCATCCAGGACGATCGACACGGCCAGCATGCCGTTGAACGCCGCGTGACGGCGCTCGCGCAGGGCGTCGCCGTTCTCGGGCGTGACCACGCCGCCGTCGACATAGAGACGACCGGCGGGGACCTCGTCGATGATGCCCGGCTGGCCGGGGGCCAGACGCACCATGTCGCCGTTGCGCGGGCTGACCGCGTGCGGCACCTGCAGGTCCTTGGCGAAGGCGGCGTGCTCGATCAGGTGGCGGCGTTCGCCGTGGGTCGGCACGGCGATGTGCGGGCGAACCCACGCATACATCTGGCGCAGCTCGTCACGGCACGGGTGGCCCGAGACGTGGATGCCAGGCGTGTCGCGCTCGGTGTGCAGGCGCACGCCGCGGTCGGCCAGCTTGTTCTGCAGATTGCGGATCGGGATCTCGTTGCCTGGGATCACTCGCGAGCTGAAGATCACGTGGTCGCCCTGCCCCAGCTTCACATGCGGGTGGCTGCCGTCAGCGATACGCGACAGCGCCGCGCGGGCCTCACCCTGGCTGCCGGTGCAGAGGAACAGCACCTCGTTCTCAGGCAGGTGCTTGGCCTGGTCGTCGTTGATGAAGGGCTCCAGGCCCTGCAGCAGACCCACCGACCGCGCCGCGGCGGCCATGCGGTGCATCGAGCGGCCGGCCAGGCTGACCTTGCGGCCGCAGGCCTGGGCCGCGCGGATCACGGTGTCCATGCGCGCCACATTCGAGGCGAAGCAGGCCACGGCGATCTTACCCGACAGGCTCTTGATCAGGTTGCCCAACGCCTCGCGCACGCCCGCTTCCGAACCGGCCTCGCCTTCGACGAAGACGTTGGTGCTGTCGCAGACCATGGCCAGCACCCCCTCGTCGCCGAGGCGGCGGAGAGCGGCGTCGTCGGTCGGCGCGCCCAGTTGGGGCTCGGGATCGATCTTCCAGTCGCCGGTGTGCAGGATCGTGCCCAGCGGCGTCTTGATCGCCAGGCCGTTCGGCTCGGGGATCGAGTGCGTCAGGGTGATCAGTTCCAGCTCGAACGGACCCAGCTCGAACGTACCGCCCAGCGGCACTTCGGTGATCGACACCTCGTCGAGGAGGCCGGCGTCACGCAGCTTCTCGCGCAGCAGGAAGGCGGTGAACGGCGTAGCGTAGACCGGCGCCTTCAGGCGCGGCCACAGCCAGTGCACCGCGCCCAGGTGGTCTTCGTGCGCGTGGGTCAGGACGATGCCGAGGATGTCGTCGGCATAGGGCTCGATGTACGTCGGGTCCGGCAGGATGATCTCGACGCCCGGCGTCGTCTGGTCACCGAAGGTCACGCCAAGGTCGACGACGATCCACTTGCGATCGTGCGCCGGCCCGAAGCCGTACAGGTTGAAGTTCATGCCGATCTCGTTCGACCCGCCCAGGGGCAGGAAAACGAGTTCGTCGTCTTTGGATTTTTTCATCAGGTCTCAGAATTGGTGTTTCGGCGATAAATTTCGAGAAGACCCCGGATCGTCAGATCGGAGGCGAAGTGGGCGATGCTGTCGGTGGCGCCTTCGAACAACGAGGCGACGCCGCCGGTGGCGATGACGGTCATGGGCTCGCCGCGCTCAGCCTTGATGCGCGAAACGAGACCCTCGATCAGAGAGATATACCCCCAGAAGACGCCGGACTGCATGGCAGACACGGTGTCGGTGCCCACGATCCTGTTACCGGCCGGTCGCTGGATGGCGATGCGGGGCAGCTTGGCCGCCGCTTCGTGCAGGGCCTGCATCGACAGGTTGATGCCGGGCGAGATGATCCCGCCCTCGAATGCGCCGTCGGCGGCCACGATGTCGAAGGTGGTGGCCGTGCCGCTGTCGATGACGATCAGCGGGCCGGAATAGACCATGGCCGCACCGATGGCGTTGACCAGGCGGTCGGCGCCGGCCTCGGACGGCTTCTCGATGCGGACGTCGATGCCCAACTTAGCGTTCTCGCCGATCACCAGCGGCTCGACGTTGAAATAGCGCCGGGAGAGGTTGCGCAGATTGAAGATCGACTGCGGGACGACGCTGGAGATGATCACCGCGTCGATGGCCCGGAAGCCGATGCCCTGCATCGACAACAGCTGCGAGAGCCAGACCACGTACTCGTCGGCGGTGCGAGTGCTCTCGGTGGCCGAGCGCCATTGAGCGATCCACGACGCGCCGTCGTGAATCGCGAACATGGTGTTGGTGTTGCCCTGTTCAATGGCGAGAAGCATCACGCGCCTCCGAAGAAAACATCGCCGGCGGTAATCCGGCGGACCCGGCCGTCATCCAGGCGGAGCCTCAGCGCCCCGTCGCCGTCCAGCCCCTCGGCGATGCCCTCGACCGTCTCGGTCCCCAGGCGCGCGACGCAGGGCTCGCCCAGGCCATGGGCGCGGGCCGTCCAGGCGTCGGCGATGGCGGGAAAGCCCAGCGAGGCCCAGACCCGCGACCAACGTTCGAAGGCCTCGGCCAGGCATTGGGCGGCCTCGGGCGCGGAGGGCGGCGGGATTTCGCGATAGGTGGCGATCGAGGTGGCGGGGCGCTCGCTGTCGATCGGCTTGCGGGCCAGATTGACCCCAACGCCGACGGCCAGCCACAGGCCGCCCATTGGAGAAGCCCCGGACTCGATCAGGATGCCGCTGACCTTCAGCCCGCCCAGCAGCGGGTCGTTGGGCCATTTCAGGCTGACCAACGAAGCCGGCACGTAGTGGCCCAACATGTCGGCCACGGCCAGGGCGGCGACGAACGAGACCTGGGCGGCCTCGCCCGGCGGCTTATCTGTGCGCAGGAGCAGAGTGGCGGCGAGGTTGCCCTCGCCCGTTTCCCAGGCC
>JAEXJH010000628.1 GCA_023445955.1 Pseudomonadota bacterium | reverse complement strand
ATCTTGGCCAGCTCATGAGCCTGTGCTGGCCTAACGATCGCTTGAAGCTGCGCGCCGCGGCGCGTCGCGCCGCGCGTTCCGGGCACGAGGGGGAGGGGGTCTTCACCCAGGAAGTGGCGATCGACGGCGCCGACGGCCGCGAGCGCATGATCGCCCTGCACGGCCAGGCCGTGTTCGAGGCCGGCGTCTGCCTGCGTTTCGCCGGCGTGGCCAGTGACGTCACCGAGCAGCGGCGCGCCCATGCGGCCCTGGAGCGCCTGAACGAGCGGCTCGAAGCCGAGGTCGAGGCGCGCACCGCCGAACGCGACCGCATCTGGCGGCTGAGCCGCGATCTTTTCGCCGTCCTTGATCCGCGCGGGCGCTTCAAGCAGGTCAATCCGGCCTGGACGGCGCATCTGGGGCACGCGGCTGGCGGCCTGCTGGCCATGCAGCTCTCCGACATCCTGCACGCCGACGACCTGGAGACGGCCCGACACACCTTCGCGGGCCTGGCCGGTGGCGGGTTTGACCGCTTCGACGCCCGGGTCCGTCACGCAGACGGAACCTGGCGTTGGATCGCCTGGACGGTGACGCCCGAGCGCGACGCCTTCTATGTGGTGGGCCGCGACATCACCGAGGAGAAGCTGTCGGCGGACGCCCTGGTCATGACCAACGACCGGCTGCGCGCCCAGATCGACGAGCGCCAGCAGATCGAACAGACCCTGCAGCAGATGCAGCGCCTGGAGGCCGTCGGCCAACTGACCTCGGGCGTCGCGCACGACTTCAACAACCTCCTGACCGTCATCCTGGGCAACATGACCTTCGTCGAGCGCGCGGTCGCCGACTTGCGCGCCGACCCGACGGTCGCGCGCCGGCTCCAGCACATGCGCTCGGCGGCCGAGCGCGGGGCCAGCCTGACCGCTCAGCTGCTGGCCTTCTCGCGCAAGCAGAAGCTGGCCCCCAAGGCGCTGGATCTCAACGAGGCCGTCGGCGGCATGCGCGAGCTGCTGCAGAGCACGATGGGCGGCAGCATCCGCATCGAGACCGTGCTGAAGCCGGCCCTCTGGCCGGCCCTAGTCGACCCGACCCAGATCGAGATGATTATCCTCAACCTGGCGATCAATTCGCGCGACGCCATGGAAGTGGGCGGCGGACTGACCATCGAGACCAGCAACGTCACCATCACCGAGGCGCCGACGCGACCCGAAGAGCCCGCCCCGGGCGACTATGTCGAGCTGTCAGTCAACGACACCGGCCCAGGCATGCCCGACGAGGTGCTGGCCAAGGCCTTCGAGCCCTTCTTCACCACCAAGGCCGTGGGCAAGGGTTCGGGCCTGGGTCTGGCCCAGGTGTTCGGTTTCGCCAAGCAGTCGGGCGGCGGCGTTCGCATCGACACCAAACTGGGCGAGGGGACCTCGGTGAAGGTCTATCTTCCGCGCGCCGCGTCTGACGAGATGACCGCCGCGCCGGGTCATCTGGCGCCGCTGGCCGCCGTCGCCACCGACGCCACGATCCTGGTCGTCGACGACGATAGCGCCGTGCGTGAAATCACCGTCTCGCTGCTGCGCGAGCTGGGCTATGATATTCTCGAAGCGGGCAGCGGCGCGTCGGCCCTGTCGATGCTCGCCGAGCGCCCCGACGTCGATCTCCTTGTGGTCGATTACGCCATGCCCGGCATGAGCGGCCTGGAGACCGCGACCCGCGCGCGCGCCATGCGCCCGAACCTGCCGTGCATGTATGTCACCGGCTACGCCGATCTGGCGGCGCTTCGGGAAGTGGGGGGACAGTCCGTGGTGCAAAAACCCTTCGTCGGCGACGAGCTGGCCCGAAAGGTTCAGGGCGTCCTCGGCGCTCTGGCCGACGACGCCAAGGTCATTTCCCTGGCGGCCAGCCGCTCGCGAGACCCCCGCCGTTAGCGACGCGCTGGGGAATTGATGCCTGGGGCGGATCCGCGGGCGTCCCCGCGGCGGGGAGGGCTAACGGCAACGCTTCGAGGGTCTTGGCGTTATTCGGTGAGCGAGCTTGGCAGAGTGCTGCGGTCCGTTCGCCGTTGAGGGAGGGAAGGCAGGATCGGCGGACACCAAACTGGCGGCGGCGCGTTCTCAGGCCAGAAAAGGAGTCTCGCCATGCCCGCCAAATCCGCCGCTCAACAAAAAGCCGCTGGAGCAGCCCTATCCGCCAAGCGTGGCGACACGCCCAAAAGCGAACTGAAGGGCGCATCCAAGTCGATGCTGTCGATGAGCGAAAAGCAGCTCGAGGAGTTCGCCCACACCAAGCGCAAGGGCAAGCCCGAACACGCCGCCAAGGCGTGACGCCACCCCGTCTGCGGTTTGCCGCCCTGACGTTGTCGCTGGCCTGCGCGGCTTGCCAGCCGTTGTCGGACCTCGGCTTCGATCGGCGCCCCGTCTACATCACCGAACCGATCGACGGTACGACCCGCGGGCGCCTGTTGAACGCGGTCGACACCCCCGAGGCTTGCGCGACGTGGCTGGCGGGCGCAGGTCTGTCCTTTCGCCCGGTGGCCGATCGGACCGAAGACACCTATTGCCAGGTGACGGGCGCGGGGAGCCTCATCGACGCCACGCCCAGGACCGATGCGGTCCTGGCGCCGGCCCGGCCGATGATGGCCTGCGACTTGGCCGCCGCCGTGGCGATCTGGCGGCGCCAGTCCGTGGAGCCGGCCGCCCGCGCGCTCCTGGGAACCGAAGTTCGCCAGATCGACCATCTGGGCGTCTACGCCTGCCGCGGTGTCGGCGATCCCATCAGCGGCCGGCCCAGCGCCCATGCCCGCGCGCAAGCCATCGATATCGCCGGCTTTCGCCTGGCCAACAAACGGCGCATCAGCGTCGCGAAGGATTGGGCCGGGGAGGGGGCCGAAGCGGTCTTCCTGCGCCGGGTGCGCGATGACGGCTGCCGGCTGTTTGGCGTCACCCTGTCGCCCGACTACAACGCCGCCCACGCCGACCATCTGCATCTTGAGGCCGGGCGCGGCAGGCTGTGCAGCTAGCTTGGCCGACTAGGCGGGCTGACCGTTCGAGGCCATGACCCCGCCATCGACCGGCAGGATGACGCCGGTGATCTTGCGCGCGTCCTCGCAGGCCAGGAACAGCACGGGACCAGCGATATCGTCGGGATGTTCGGGCGCGCCCAGCGGCATGCGGGCGTTGAACTTCTCGATCGTTTCGGGGTCCTTGAGCATGTCGGCCGTCAGGTCCGTGGCCGTGAAGCTGGGGGCGACGGCGTTCACGCGCACGCCGTGCTTGCCCAGGTCCAGCGCCAGGGCGCGGGTGAAGTTGACCACCCCGCCCTTGGCGGCGTTATAGGCGCTCATCCCCCAGTCGCCGCCCAAACCCGAGACTGACGCGGTATGGACGATGCAGCCTTTCGAGGCGATGAGGTGGGGCAGGGCGGCCTTGGCGCCGTAGAAGACCGCGTCAAGATCGGTGGCCAGCGTCGTCTTCCAGTCCTCGGTCGTGGTGTCGGCGAAGTCCTTCATCACCGCCGTGCCGGCGTTGGAGACCAGCACGTCCAGGCCGCCGAAGCGCGCGACCGCGGCGGCGACCATCGCCTGCACCTGGGCCTCGTCGGAGACGTCGCAGACCTGTACCAGGGTGCGCTCGGCCGCAAGGTCGGCGGCGACCTTGTCGAGCTTTTCCCTCGTGCGGCTGACCAGCACGACGTTGGCGCCTTCCTTGGAAAACCGGCGGGCCACAGCTTCGCCAATGCCCGAGCTAGAGCCGGTGACGATCACGGTCTTGCCTTCGAAACGCTGGTCCATGGAAACTCGTCTTTGTGGGAAAGGTGAACTAATCGGCGGCCAGATCGATCAGCGCCGCGCCGATCTCGGGGCGCTTGCGCCGGCGCAGATGGGCAGGCGTTTCGGTCAGCACCACTTCAAGCGTCGGGCGCACCACGGCCTTCAGCAGGTGCCCGCCCCGCGTGGAACCATCGCGCAGCCCGACGACGGCGTGGATATGCAGGCTCGCCTATCCATCGTCACCCAAGGCCACATCGCCCAGCAGGCTGAGCGCTTCGCACTGCTGCTCGACCTCGATCGGGACGTAGGTCTTCGTCTCGAAATCAAACCAGCCGACCGTGGCGCTGGAGAAGGCGCCGATCGCGGTCAGGGAGGCGGCGCTGAGATCGGCCTGGCGCGCGAAGGCGGTGATGGCCTCGAAGGCTTCTTCGCCTTCGTCGAGAACCAGCACGATGACGCGCTCGCCCTTCTCGCTCCAAACCGTCTTGGACTTCATGGTCGGCTCCGGCTTTTGGACTGCCTAGTCGATCGTCAGGACGATCTTTCCGCGCACATGGGCCTCTTCCAGCCGCTGATGGGCCGTGGCGACGTCTTCGATCGGGTAGGTCTCCGACACCACCACCTTGACCTTGCCGGCGTCGATCAGATCGGCGATGTCCTTGAGTTGGGCGCCGTTGGGCTGGGCCGTGTAGCGCGGCGCCGAGCGGGCCTTGTGCGCCGCGGCCTTGGCCTTGTCCGGTTCCTGCAGGGTCGAGACCATGATGCCGCCCTCGCGCAGGACGACCCATGATCGATCCTGGGTCTCACCGGCGACCAGGTCGAAGACCACGTCGATGTCGCTGGCGATGTCTTCGAAGCGCTCGTTCTTGTAATCGATGGCCGTGTCGGCCCCAAGATCGCGGACGAAGTCGAGATCGTCCTGAGACGCCGTGGCGAGGACCGTCGCGCCCTTGGCCTTGGCCAGTTGGATGGCCAAATGGCCGACCCCGCCGGCGCCGCCGTGGATCAGCACCTTCTGGCCGGCCTGCAGGCCGCCATGGTCGAAGAGCCCCTGCCAGGCGGTGATCGCCGCGAGCGGGACGCCGGCGGCGTGGATCAGGTCGATCGAGGTGGGCGCGGCCACCAGTTCGACGGCCTTGACCACCACGAACCGGGCCTGGGCGCCGCGATCCTGGCCGATGAAGGCAAACACCGGATCACCCTTGCTCAGCATGTAGTGGCCGCGCGTTCCGACCGCCTCGATGGTTCCGGCAAGATCGCGGCCCAGCGTGATGGGCAGATCCTTTTCATGATAGGCGGGGTACTTGCCCTCGCGGATCTTGTGGTCGACCGGGTTGGCGCTGGCCGCGGCCCCCCGTACCAAGCCCTCGTCGTCCTGCGGCTGAGGGATGGCGATCGTCTCGATCGCCAGGACCTCGCGGCCGCCGAACTGGTTGAGGCGCACGGCCGTGTTGGTGACGCTGTCGCTCATCAGGCTTCTCCTGGCATCCGCTCAAAACCGCCGAGCGGCCCAGACGATCCCGACGATGTCGGCCGCGACGCCCCAAACTTGAAGCAGAGGTTGCGCAAGGCCTGAACCTCCAAGCGCCTGGCGTGTTCAGCCAGGATGAAAGCCCTCTCCCTTCTCCCGTCCGCGCTGATCGGCGTCGTCGCTAGCGCTCGCTCCATGACGCCCATGGCCGCTCTCGCGACCGCGCGATTGGCCGGGCGCGCCACGCCCGGCCAGCTCGTCCTGCTGGACCAGCCGCTCTTCAAGTTCGGAGCCCTGGCGATGGGCGTGGGCGAACTCTTCGGCGACAAGATGAAGTCGGCGCCAGACCGGACGGTGTTCCTAGGGCTGCTGGCCCGGGTCATGAGCGCTGGTATCGCCGGCGCGGCCCTGGCGCCGCGCGGTCGCGAGCGGACCGGCGCTGCGATCGCCGTCACGACCGCCGTGCCCCTGGCCTATCTGACCCTGGCGGGTCGCAAGCAGGGCATGGCCCGGATTGGCCAAACTCGAAGCGGGATAATCGAGGACGCGCTGGTGGTGGCGGCCGGCGCCGCCGTCGTCGCCATGACGGTCGGATCAAAGCACGCCTGGTTCGCCAGACGCTGAGCGCAACCCCGCCCGCGCGGTCGAGCCTGACCTTGGCCATCGCGGGGCCACCCTAACGCGGCGGTGCGGCCTGCCCCGCCAAGCGCCCCCGAACGCCCGGAGGTTTCCATGCCGATTTCTCGAGGGACCGGCGCAACGCCGCTCCATCCCCTCCATGCCATTCTGCTGGCGTTTCCATTGGCGCTGTTTTCGTCGGGGTTGGCCTGCGACATCGCCTATCTGAACAGCGCCTTCGTCCAGTGGACCAACTTCGCCGCCTGGCTGATCGCCGGCGGCTGTTTCTTCGGCGGGCTGGTCCTGGCCTGGGCGATCGTGGCAGCGGTCTTTCCTCGACGCGCCGCGCGCGGACGGGCGCTGGCCTATCTGGCGGCGGTGGCGGTGATGTTCGTCGCCGGCCTTGTCAATTCCTTCCAGCACAGCCACGACGGCTGGAGCTCGGTCGGATCGCCGGGCTTGATCCTGTCGATCGTCTCGACCGTGGCGGCGCTGGTCGCCGGCGTGATCGGCTATTCGGAACAACGCATCGAAGGGATTGCCCGATGAGCGCGCGCTGGCTTCTCCTCGCCGCCTCGGTGCTGGCCCTGCAGGGCTGCGGCCGCAGCGATCGAGGCCTCGACCAGACCGGGGCCGGTAAGCCGCCGCTGCCTGACCAGCAACAGACCCTGCTGCCGCCGATGAAGATCGCCAAGCCGGCCGGCTGGGGCGACGCGGTCCCGACCGCGCCCAAGGGATTTAAGGTCTCGGCCCTGGCCACCGACCTGAAGGTCCCACGCCAGATGCTGGTCCTGCCCAACGGCGACATCCTGGTGGCCGAGGGCGCGGGTGGCGCGCAGGCCCCGAAGGTTCGCCCTAAGGACATCATCGCCGGCTACATCAAGGCCCAGGGCAAGACCAAGGTGAAGGGTGGCAACCGCATCACCCTGCTGCGCGACGCCGACGGCGATGGCCGGGCCGAGGTCAAGGAGACGCTGATCGAGGGCCTGAACGCGCCCTACGGCCTGGCCTTCGTCGACGGCCAACTCTACGTCGCCAACCAGGACGCGCTGCTGCGCTTCCCGTTCCAGCCCGGCCAGACCAAGGTCACCGCCAAGGGCGTCGAGGTCACCAAACTGCCTTCGCGGATCAATCACCACTGGACCAAGTCGCTGGTCGCCAGCGCCGACGGGACCAAGCTCTATGTCGGCATCGGCTCCAATAGCAATGTCGGCGAGCGGGGCCTGGAGGTCGAAGAAGACCGGGCGACGGTCTGGGAGATCGATCGCCTGACCGGCGCGCATCGCCCGCTGGCGCAGGGCATCCGCAACCCGACCGCCCTGGCCATCGAGCCCACGACCAACGCCCTCTGGGCCGTGGTCAACGAGCGCGACGAGCTGGGCCCGCAGCTGGTGCCCGACTACCTGACCGCCGTGCGCGACGGGGCCTTCTACGGCTGGCCCTATAGCTACTGGGGCCAGAACGTCGATCCGCGCGTGCATCCGCAGAAGCCGGACATGGTGGCCAAGGCCAGCGTGCCCGACTACGCGCTGGGCTCGCACGTGGCGGCGCTGGGCGTCAGCTTCGCGCGCGACGGCGGCTTCGGCGGCGACTTCAGGGAAGGGGTGTTCGTCGGCGAGCACGGCAGCTGGAACCGCCAGGACCTCTCCGGCTACAAGGTCGTCTGGATCCCGTTCGCGGGCGGTCGCCCGAACGGCAAGCCCGTCGACTTCGTCACCGGCTTCCTGGACGGCCAGAAAGCGCGGGGACGGCCGGTGGGCGTGGCCTTCGATCCGGCCAAGCGCATCCTGCTGATCGCCGACGACCTCTCCAACACCGTCTGGCGGATCGCGCCAGTTCGGTAAGCGGGCGGTGGCCCGATCATCATGGTTGTGCGGGCTTTGGCGGCTCTCAAGGCCGAGCGGCGATCGGCGCGTCTTCCGCCAGGCGCGCGGCTCGGACCGGCGCCTGGCCCATTCAAATCGGCTGAGCGATGCAACCGAAATGGGGCTTCGTGCGCTCATGGCTCCGGTAATCGGGAGCCGGGCATGCACGCCTTCGAAATCGAACTGGACGGACGTCCTTATGCCGGGCTGTGGCGCGCCGGTGAGTACGACCGGCTGACCGTCGAGAGCGATTTTGGCTCGACCTACGCCTATCTCGACGGACGCGATCCCAGCGCCCTGGCCAGTTCGCTTCTGGTCCAGCTGGTGCGCCGCAGCGAGCGACACGCGGGCTAGAAAACGGTGGACGTAAGTCGCCGTGGCCATCGCCGACTCTTGGCTCGCGGCCCTTCCCATCTGGTGGTGGTGACGCTCGCGACGGATGGTCTCTGAAAGCGTGTGCGCCAAGGCGCCGCCGGCGCGGTCCGCGCGTTGGGTTGCCATGAGCACTCAGATCGTACGATTGGGCGGCTGCGCCTGCGGTCAACTCCGGTTCTCGGCGTCGGGTTCGCCTAGGCGAGGCGGGCTTTGCCACTGCCTCACCTGTCGCAAGGCCCACGCAGCCGCCTTCAACCCCTTCCTGGTTTTCGCCCCCGATCAGGTCAGCCTCAGCGGCACGATGACCGCTTGGGAGAGCTCGCCCGGCTATGTTCGTTACTTCTGTGGCCGATGCGGCTCGCGGGCGCTGGCCATCAACCAAACCGTCGAAGGGGGCGAGGAATACGAGCTCTCATTGGGCAGCTTCGACGAAACGGGCCTTTTCGCCCCGCAATATGAGAGCTGGACGTCCCGCCGCGAGCCGTGGTTGCCGGACCTGGCCCTTCCACAGTTCGTTGGCAATCGAGATACGCCCTGATCAGCCTGAGCCTCGTGGCGGGATCGGTCGGATCGTCTATGGCGCGATGGAACGGGCGCCGGTCCAGGCCTGGCGCGCCACCTGGAACCGTTCCTTCAGGGCGCCAGGCAAGGAAGCGCCCCGGTAAACCGGGGCGCTGGTGTCGCTCGAGCCGGATGGCGAGCGGTCGAGGCCTTTGGGGCCTCCTGGCGAACTTTCAGGGTGCGGCCTGACGC
>JAEXJH010000627.1 GCA_023445955.1 Pseudomonadota bacterium | reverse complement strand
ACGAGATCCGCGGCAACGGCATCGGTATCGCCGTGCGGCCGGAAGCCAAGGTCGCGGCCAACCGGATCAGCCAGAACGTAATCGCCGGCAACGGCCTGCCGATCATGAGGTGCTCGGCCGGCGGCTCGTGCGATCCGAAGATGGCGCGCGGCGGCATCGTCGTCGGCCCGCCGGGTCTGGAGCACGGCAACTTCGTCGGCTCGCGCGGCATGGGCGTGGTGTTCGACAAGGCCGGGGCGGCGGTGATCTGCACGGGCAAGGACGATCCGGTCAACTGCCATGCGCCGCCGCAGTTCGGCCTGCAGCCGCCGAGCCTGAACTCGGTCCGCGCGGCCGCCGGCAAGGTCGCCGTAAAGGGCGCGCTGCAAGGCCCGCCCGAGACCTCGGTGACCGTCGAGCTGTTCGCCGGCAAGGGCGGGGAGGGCGAGCGCTATCTCGGCGCGCTCCAGGCTGTCACCGACGCCGACGGCAAGGCCGTGTTCGCCGGCCAGGTGGAGGGGGCCGCGGCCGGCTCGGCCATCACCGCCACAACCACGACGGCGGCGGGCGCGAGCTCGGCGTTCTCCAAGCCTGCCGCGCTGCGCTAGGTCCCTTCCTTCAGGAACGGCGCGACCGAGAACAGCTCGCGCTCGGCCTTGCGCGGGTCGTCGACCATGGCCGAGGTCTCGTTGATCACCAGGGTTGCGCGCTTGGGCAGGGTGTATTTCTCCCACGCCGGGATCGCCGCGCAGTTTGGATCGCCCGTCCGCGCGAAACTGACGAACGCTGCGCTCATCTGATCGCGCACCTTCCGCGCCGCCGGGCCCGTGCCGGTCAGCGAGCCCTTGGCGTCCAGCGTGCCGAACACCAGGGCGATGTCGTAGCTGTGGAAGGCGCCCATCTTCCGGTCGGTCTGGGCGCCAAAGTCCAGTTGGTACATCCACGCCGGCGCATCGATCTTCGCCCGTTGCTCGGCCTGGATCAGGTGGCCCGGCCACGAGCGCCCAGCTGTGGTGATGGCGAAGAAGCAGTCCGAGGGGCTGTAGTTCGGATAGAGCGCCCGGTACTTGGCGACCAGGTACTCAGGCGACATGTCCAGGACCAACTCGTTGTCCAGCTTGCCCGGCAGCTCCTCCCAGGTCAGGGCGAAGTTCTTGGGATCGCCGCCCAGGAAGGCCTTGGTCTCGTCGTGGGTGTTGCCGATGATTATCGGGATGTGGCCGCTCTCGCGCGGCGCGTCCGGATAGAACGGGTGGCGGGCCAGGACGCCATGGTCCAGCACCGACCAGAAGACGATATTGCCCTTGCGCTCCAGCGGGTCGCGCATCTTCAGGGCGTCGACCAGCTGGGCGGCCGGCAGGGTCTTGAGCTTGTCGACTTCGCCGGGCCTGAGGCCCAACTTTTCCATGAACGCCTTGGCGCGGATCGTGGCGTGGATCGGCCCCATGGCTGTCACGTGCTGGCCGCTCATGGTTGCGACCTTGTGGTAGAGGCCTGCCGCACGCGGCATGGCCATCAGGGTCACCACCTTGCCGCCGCCGCCCGATTGACCGAACGTCATGACGTTGCCGGGGTCGCCACCGAACGCGGCGATGTTGTCGCGCACCCACTGCAGGGCCAGGATCAGATCCAGATTGCCGACATTGCCGCTATCTGCCAGCTCGGGTCCGCCCAGCCGCGCCAGATAGCTGTAGCCGAAGCAGTTCAGGCGATGGTTCACCGTCACCACGACGACATCATAGGTCTTGGCCAGCCAGGTTCCGTCATAAAGCGGGCTGGAGCCTGAGCCGTTCGCGTGGGCGCCGCCGTGGACGTAGAACATCACCGGCCGTTTCTTCCCGTCGGCCACGCCGGGCGTCCAGACATTGAGGAATAGGCAGTCCTCGCTGGTGGCTTCGTCGGCCTTGGTCTGGGGACTGGCCGCGCCGTAGGCGAGGGCGTCGGCGATCCCTTTCCACGGCTGGGCGGCCTGCGCCGGCTGGAAGCGGCGCGAGCTGGTGTCGGCGCCATAGCGGACACCCTTGAAGATCTTGATCCCGTCGACCGCGACGCCGCGCACCCGACCCGCGGTCGTGGTCGCCACGGGTGCGGCGAGACCGGCGGCGTTGACTCTGGGGGCGGCGGCCAATGCAGCGGTTCCAGCCAACACGGCGCGGCGATCGAGCATCATGTTTCTCTCCCAGGTATTTGTTGTTATTGGGCTTTGCGCCCACCGTGGAGAGAAGGCGAAGCCCTAGCGGCCGCCCGTCTCCGTCGGCGGGGCTTCGGCCAGGCACAGGTCGATGAAGGTCTGCAGGATCGGGCTCTCGTTGTCCTTGCGCCAGGCCATGTAGAGCTCGACCGGCCGGTCGGGCGTGGTCGCTACGGGGCGGAACTGCACGTCGTCGAAGTGCAGGCTCATGGCCGCCTCGGGCACGATCGCCGCGCCCAGGCCCGCATGGACGAGCGCCAGCATCGAGTGGATCTGGGTGACGTGCTGGACGTACTGCGGCGACACGCCGTTGGCGTCGAACAGCGTCGTCAGCATGTTGTAGAAATAGCCCGCGCCCTCGGGCGAATACATGATCAGCGGCGCGGCGTCGAAATCGTCCAGGGTCAGGCTGGCCTTGGCCAGGCGCGCATCGCCGGTGGGAAGGGCCGCGACCAGCGGCTCGGACAGCACGCGAGCGGTCGCGAACTCGACCCGCTCCATCGGCGGACGCACCAGGCCGATGTCGATACGGCCGGTCAGCAACGCCTCGACCTGCTCGCGGGTGACCATTTCGCGCAAGGTCAGATCTGCATTCGGCAGGCGAGCTTTGGACAGAATAACCAATTGCGGCAGGAAGTTATAGCCGGAAGCTGCGGTGAACCCAATGGCGATCTGACCAGCCTCGCCGCTGGCGATGCGGCGGGTGGCCAGAGCCGCGCTCTCGGCCAAGCGCAGGATGCGGCGGGCCTCCAGCAGGAAGGCGCGGCCGGCCGGGGTCAGGCGCACCGAGCGGCTGGTGCGGTCCAGCAGGGTCACCCCCAGGATCCGCTCCAGCAGCTGCACCTGACGGCTCAGCGGCGGCTGGGTCATGTTCAGCCGCTGGGCGGCGCGGCCGAAATGAAGCTCCTCGGCCGTGGCTACGAAACAGCGCAGCTGACTCAGTTCGAACATCGGAAAACGCCCATCCACGACACCCTGCAGGCGTGAAGCTAGACGCTCGTTCGGGCCGATCGCCAATGTCTTCTTGCCGGGCAGGGGCGTGAAGGCGTTCATCCCGCCGCCAGCTTGCCGTCCACGCGCCGGGTCAGGCCCAGCGGATTGGCCGCCTTCAGCTCGCCCGGCAGCAGGGCGTCGGGCAGGTTCTGGTAGCAGACCGGACGCAGGAAGCGGGCGATGGCCAGACTGCCGACCGAGGTCGCGCGGCCGTCGCTGGTCGACGGATAGGGGCCGCCATGAACCATGGCGTGGGCCACCTCGACCCCGGTGCCGAAGCCGTTGACCAGCACACGGCCGGCCAGCAGTTCCAGGTCCGGCAACAGGTCGGCCAAGAGGGGCTGGTCGGCGTCGGCGATGTGCACGGCGACGGTCAGCTGGCCTTCCAGTTCGGTGACGATGGCCTGCAGTTCGGCGAGATCCGCGCAGCGGACGACGAGGCTGGCCGCGCCGAACACTTCCTCGGTCAGTTCCGGATTGGCGCGGAAGTCGGCGCCGGCGACGGTCAGCAGGCAGGGGGGCGCCTGGTTGTCCGCGCCGGCGCCGGTCGCCAGCGTGGAGACGCCACGAGCGGAGGCAAGTCGCGCGACGCCATCCTCATAGGCGGAACGAATGCCGGAGGTGAGCATCACCTGCGACGGCGCGGCCGCGACGGCGGCGCTGGCCGCGTGCAGGAAGGCGTCGAGGTCGGGACCGTCGATCGCCAGGATCAGGCCGGGATTGGTGCAGAACTGGCCTGCGCCCAGGGTCAGGGCGGCGACGAAGCCGTTGGCGATGGTCTCCGCGCGCTCGGCCAGGGCGGCCGGCAGCAGGATCACCGGATTGATGCTGCTCATCTCGGCATAGACCGGGATCGGCACGGGACGAGCCTGGGCCGTGGCGACCAAGGCCAAGCCCCCGCTACGCGAGCCGGTGAAGCCCACGGCCTTGATCCGGCGGTCGGCGACCAGGCCTTGGCCGATCGTGCGGCCGTCGCCGTGCAGCATCGAGAACACGCCGGTCGGCAGATTGCATTGGGCCACGGCCGCCTGGACGGCGCGGCCGACCAGCTCCGAGGTTCCGGGATGGGCCGAGTGCGCCTTGACGACCACCGGGCAGCCGGCCGCCAGGGCCGAGGCGGTGTCGCCGCCGGCGACCGAGAAGGCCAGCGGGAAGTTGCTGGCGCCGAACACGGCCACGGGACCCAGCGGCACGTTGCGCAGGCGAAGGTCCGGGCGCGGCAGCGGCGCGCGATCGGGCATGGCTGGATCGATGCGGGTCTCCAGGAAGCCGCCATCGCGGACCACGCCGGCGAAAAGGCGCAACTGGCCGCAGGTGCGGCCGCGTTCGCCTTCGAGACGGCCGCGCGGTAGGCCGGTCTCGGCCATGGCGCGGACGATCAGGT
>JAEXJH010000626.1 GCA_023445955.1 Pseudomonadota bacterium | reverse complement strand
CTGCGCCCCCGCGACGTCCAGAGCCTGTTCGGCGACGACGCCGTGCCCACGGCCGCCTCCGCGCGCCGCGCGCTGGAGAACGGCGGGTCCGACCGGCCTGAAAGCTTCTATCGCACCCACTTCCACGCCGCCTTCGCCGGGCCGTTCGTGGCGCTGGTGATGCTGCTGCTCAGCGCGCCCGTCGCGATGGCCAATTTCCGCAGCGGCCAGGGCGCGATCCTGCTGACTTCGGGTCTGGCGGCGGGTCTGTTCTTCCTGGTGGCCAACGGCATGCTGACCGCCTTGGGCGAGTCCGGCGCGGTGTCGCCGTTCCTGGCCGTCTGGGCCGCGCCCGTGATCTTCGGCGCCCTCGCCATCCGCACATTCCTGGCCCTGGAGGGGTGATGCCTTTCGACTCCGCGAACGCCGACCTCACGGTCATCCCGGTCAAGACAGCGCAGGAGCTGCAGCGCTTCATCGCCCTGCCCGCCCGCCTGAACGCCAACGATCCCAACTGGATCACGCCGCTGTTCATGGAGCGCACCGAGGCCCTGACGCCCAAGACCAACCCGTTCTTCGCCCACGCCGAGGTCCAGCTGTTCCTGGCCACGCGCGGCGGCCGCGACGTGGGCCGGATCAGCGCCCAGATCGACCAGCTGACCCCGCAGCCCGTGCCCGGGCGCCTGGACGGCCACTTCGGCATGATCGCCGCCGAGGACGACGCGGCAGTGTTCCAGGTGCTGTTCCGCGCCGCCGAGGACTGGCTGCGCGCCCGCGGCCGCACCCACGTGGTCGGCCCGTTCAACCTGTCGATCAACGAGGAAGTCGGCCTGCTGGTCGAGGGCTTCGACACCCCGCCGATGATCCTGATGGGCCACGACCCGGTCTATGCCGGCAAGCGCGTCGAGCAGCAGGGCTACGTCAAGGCCCAGGACCTCTTCGCCTATCGCGCCGACGAGACCGGCGACATCCCCGAGATCGCCCAGCGTCGCGTCAAGCGCGGCCTGCCCGCCGGCGTCGTGCTGCGCCAGCTGGACATGAAGCGCTACGACCAGGAGGTCGTCACGCTGACCGAGATCCTCAACGACGCCTGGTCCGACAACTGGGGCTTCACCGCCACCACCGAGGCCGAGACCGCCCAGCTGGGCAAGGCGCTGAAGCAGGTGATCGACAAGCGCCTGATCTGGTTCGCCGAGATCGATGGCGAGGCCGCCGGCGTGGTGGTCTTCCTGCCCAACGTCAACGAGGCCATCGCCGACCTGAAGGGCAAGCTGCTGCCGTTCGGCTGGGCCAAGCTCTTGTGGCGCCTGAAGGTCAAGGGCGTGAAGTCGGCCCGCATCCCGTTGATGGGCGTGAAGAAGAAGTTCCAGACCTCCCAGCGCGGCCGCATGCTGCCGTTCTGGATGATGAAGGCCAGCCGCGATATGGCGATGAGCCTGGGCTATAATCGCTACGAGATCTCGTGGGTGCTGGAGGCCAACAAGGCCATGACCCACATCGCCGAGAATGTCGGCGGCACGCACTACAAGACCTATCGCGTCTACGAGAAGGCGCTTTGAGCCCCTTCAAGGTCCTGGTCCTGGCCGGTTCGCGCACCGGCGAGGTCGATCCGGCGGCCGCCTATGCGGGGGTGAGCCATAAGGCGCTGATCACGCTGGAGGGCAAGACCCTACTCGACCGCGTGCTCGGCGCGGTTCGGGGCGCTGGTCCAGAGACCATCGGCGTCGCGGCCAATGACGAGGCGATCAAGGCCCGCCTGGCCGACGCCGGCGTGGTCATCCTGCCCACGGCCTCGGGTCCCAGCCAGAGCGTCGAGATGGCCGCGCATCAGCTGGGCTTCCCGCTGGTGGTGACCACGGTCGACCACGCTTTGCTCAAGCCCGAGTGGATCACCCAGTTCCTGGCCGATACGCCCGACTGGGCCGATGTCGCCGTGCTGCTGGCGCCGGAAGAGCGCGTGCAGGCCGCAGCGCCGCAGACCAAGCGGACCTATCTGCGCTTCCAGGACGGCCGCTATTCGGGCTGCAACCTCTTCCTGCTGCGCAACGAAACGGCGCTGCATGTCGTCGAGACCTGGCGCAAGGTCGAGGCCCTGCGCAAGCAGCCCTGGAAGATCGCCGCCATGCTGGGGCCAAGCTTCCTGATCCGCTACCTGCTGAACGGGCTGACCCTGGACCAGGCCGTGCTGAAGCTGGGCAAGCTGGCCAACGTCAAGGCCGCCGCCGTGCGCGCGCATGACGGCCTGGCGGCGGTCGATGTCGACAAGCCGTCGGACGTGGACCTGGTGCGGGAGTTGGTGGGCGAGACGCCCGCCGGCTGAGCGGAGAAACCTCGGATGGTCCCTCTAAGCCGAAACCGCTTCCTGCTCGGCCCACTTCGCCGTCAGCGCGCGGTTGCCCACAAGGTCTTCCGGGAAGTCCATCTCGGCCCATTCCAGGCCCTGGATCGAACGCACGCGGACAACGTCGTGGGCCTGGGCGATCTCGTTGATGACGCTGAGGTACCAGCGCTTCAGGCCTTCCGGCGTGCGCATGATCTTTTCCAGCGTCTCGATGAACAGCGCCGAGCCCTCGACGTCGAAGCGCAGGAAGCCGATCGATTCCGCATCGTATTCGGTGATCGTCTTGCCGATGGCGCGAAGGCTGTCGCCTTCGGTGAGCACCTTCATGTCGTCGCTGTCGTAGACGCCGTCATCCTTGCGATCGACCGTCACGGTGATCGGGCCGGCGGGAGCGCTGATCAGGCGCTCGGCGATGGCCGGCTCGAACAGGGTGTCGCCGTTGAGGATCATGAACGGCCCACCGCGCATCTCCTCGCGCGCCAACCAGCAGGTCGCGAGGTTGTCGGTCACGCTGTAGAAGGGGTTGTAGAGCGTGCGCACGCTGAGACCCGGCAATTGCAGGCGCGCAACCTCGGCCTCGACCAGGTCGGCGCGGAAACCGGTGACGACCACCGCCTCGGTGACGCCCGCCTGCGCCAGGTGGCGCAGCTGCCATTCCAGCACCGTGCGGCCGGCCAGCTCGACCAGGCACTTGGGCCGGTCGTCCGTCAGGGGCGACAGGCGCTTGCCCTGACCGGCGCTGAGGATGAGGGTCTTGACCGGCTGCATGACGTTTTACAGATCTCGCTGGAAATCAGGGCCGCTTGGCCCCTCTAGGAATCGTTGCGCCGCTTACCTTGCGGCCACGGGCGCATAACTGAGCACGAACCCGCCTCACGGCAAGTGCGCGCGGCCCGCCAAAAGCCGGTCATGGCGCCGCGGCGCAAGCCCCCCGCGCGCGTTTTTCGCCAAACGCGGTCCTGAGGACACGCCTCAGGGGGTGTAACTCTGCCGCTACACCAAAGGACCGTGCACGGAAAAGGAAGCCTCCCTCCCCTTCCGGAAACTGAACCATTCCACCATATGGCCATTGTCATACTCGGAAGGGCGGGGGCCTCGGAGACGGATTCAACGGAGGCGTCGTGCTGCTCGCGGAAAGAAACTTTCATCAGCCCGCAGAAGAAAACCCCGCTGAAGGACTGCGTCTGGCGTTGTTTTCCGGGAACTACAATTACACGCGCGATGGCTCCAACCAGGCTCTCAATCGCCTCTCGGCGTACCTGATCAGCCAGGGCGCCGAGGTGCGCGTCTATTCTCCCACCACCGACACGCCGGCGTTCGAGCCGGCCGGTGAACTGGTGTCCGCGCCGTCAGTGGCGATCCCGGGCCGGGGCGAGTATCGCCTGGCCCTGGGCCTGAACCGCGCCCTGCGCGCGGACTTGGCCGATTTCCGTCCGACCGCTGTCCATCTGTCGGCGCCGGACGTGCTGGGCAATCAGGCCGGCAAGTGGGGCCGCCGCAACGGCCTGCCGGTGGTCGCCAGCCTGCACACCCGGTTCGAGACCTATCTCTCGTACTATGGCCTGGACTGGCTGCGCCCCAGCGCCGAGCGCTATCTCGACAAATTCTATCGCGGCTGCGACCGCGTGCTGGCGCCCAACGCGCCGATCGCCGACCTGCTGCGCGAGCAGGGCCTGGGAGAGCGCGTCCGCGTCTGGGGCCGCGGCGTCGACCGCGAGCGCTTCTCGCCGGCCAAGCGCGACATGGACTGGCGCCGGTCGATGGGCATTGGCGACAACGAGATCGTCGTCGCCTTCCTGGGCCGTCTGGTCATGGAGAAGGGCCTGGACGTCCTGACCGAGACCCTGGTCCAGCTGCGCGGCCAGCCGATCCGCCCGCTGATCATCGGCGAGGGTCCGGCCCGCGCTTTCGTGGAAGAGCGCCTGCCCGAAGCAATCCTGACCGGCCACCTCGACGGCGCCGACCTGGGTCGTGCGGTGTCCAGCGCCGACATCCTGTTCAACCCCAGCCTTACCGAGGCCTTCGGCAACGCCAGCCTGGAGGGCATGGCCGCCGGCCTGGCCGTGGTCTGCCCGCGCGCGCCCAGCACCAGCGCCCTGATCGTCGATGGCCAGGACGGCGTCCTGACCGCCCGCGCCGATGCGCAAGCCTATGCTGGAGCGATCCGGAGCCTGATTTCCGAACCCCTGCGCCGCGTGCGCCTGGGCCGCGCCGCCCGCCAATCCAGCGCCCGCTACGACTGGAGCGCCATCTGCGCCGAGGTGCTGGCCGTCTATCGCGAACTGGGCGTCACCTCTGACCAGCGAGCACGCTCGGCCGCATGACGACAGAGACGGGGGAACAGGCCAAGGACAAGTCTTCGGCCTGGCGAGGTTGGTTGCTGACGATCGGGATCGCCCTGCTGGCGATCCTGCTGGCGACGCATGGCGTGGGCGCGGTTCGTGAGATCGTGGCCCAGGTCGGTTGGCAGGCCGTGATCGTCATCGCCGCCCACCTGCCCGTCACCTTCATGGCGACCGTCGGCTGGCAGGTGCTGCTGCCCCCCGATCGCCGCCCGTCCCTGGCCTTCCTGTTCCGCGTCCGCCTGATCAAGGAGGCGGTCAACGCCCTCCTCCCCGTCGCCCAGGTCGGCGGCGACGTCGTGCGCGCCAAGCTGTCGGCCCGTAACGGCCTGACCCTGGCCGAAGCCACCGCTAGCTGCATCGTCGACGTGCTGGCCGGCACCGTCGGGCTTGTTCTGTTCGTCCTGACCAGCCTGATCGTGGCCATGGCCACGCTGCACGATCCTCGCCTGGCGCAAGCTGGCCTGGCCTTGGTCGGCATCGTCGCGGCCATCGTCGCCGCCGCCTTCCTCGCCCACCGGGCTGGCGTCCACAGGCGGCTGGGGCAATTCTCGCAGCGCTGGTCCGCCATCGCCAGCCGCATCGGCGCCCTGGGCGAGGCGTTCCGAGGCATCGGCCGCCAGCGCGGCAATCTGTTCGCCTCCTGGGCCTGGCACATGGCCGCCTGGATCGCCGGAGCGTTCGAAACCTATGTCTCGATGTGGGCGCTGGGCCTCAACCCTACTCTGCTGCAAGCCCTGATCGTCGAGGGCCTGGCCCAGACGGCCAAGGTCGTCGGCTTTGCCATCCCCGGCGCCCTGGGCGTGCAGGAAGGCGGCTACCTGCTGCTTGGCGGCGCGCTGGGCCTGACGCCCGACCAGGCCCTGGCGCTGTCGCTGCTGCGCCGCCTGCGCGAGCTGGTCCTGGGGGTCATCGGCCTTGTTCTCTGGCGCACGACCCGGTCGCCCGCGCCGGAGCCCGTCACCGTCTAGAGCCAGCCGTTCGAGCGGGCGATGCGACCGGCCTCGACCCGGTTGGCCGCGCCCAGCTTCTGAGCTGCTTCCGACAGGTAGTTGCGCACCGTGCCGGGCGAGAGGTCCAGCACGTCGGCGATGTCCTTGTTCGAACGCCCCTCCTCGGCCAGGCGCAGGATCTCACGCTCGCGGTCGGTCAGCGGATCAGGCTCGGCGTCCCAGATCGCCTCGGACAGCTCCGGCGCGATCGCCCGGCCGCCGGCGGCGACGGTGCGGACGGCGGCGGCCAGCACGCTGCTGGGACCGTCCTTCAGCAGATAGCCCTTCACCCCCGCCTCCATGGCCCGGCGCAGGTAGCCCGGCCGGCCGAAAGTGGTGACGATCAGCACCCGGGTCGCCGCGCCCTCGGCCTTCAGCCGGGCGGCGACGTCGATGCCGGTCAGGCTGGGCATCTCGATGTCGGAGATCAGCACGTCCGGCTTCTCGGACTTCACCAGCTCCAGGGCCACCGCCCCGTCCGGCGCGCGGCCGACGACCTGGATGTCGCCCTCCATCTCGAGCAAGGCGCTGAGCGCGCCCAGCACCATCTTCTGGTCTTCGGCGATGACGACGCGGATCACGGTCTAGATCTCCAGCGGCGCGGTCGCGGTCAGACGCGTCCCGGCCTTGTCGGATTTGATGTCCAGCGCCCCGCCGATGGCGGCCAGGCGCGCGCGCATGCCCTTCAGACCCGAGCCCTCGGCCAACTTGCCACCGCCCTGCCCGTCGTCGGCGATGGTCAGGGTCAGGGCCTTGGCGCTGGGCTGCAGCGTGATCTGGCAGTGCTGGGCGCCAGCGTGGCGAATGACGTTGGTCACCCCCTCGCGCAGCGCCATGGCCAGCACGGCCTCCTGCGCCGGGTGACCGTCGGTGGTCAGGGCCGAGATGTCGGCCTCGACGCCGGCGGCGGCCAGGGCCTGGCGGGCCTTGTCGATCTCGAACGCCAGCGAGGCGCCCTTCATGCCGACCACCGCGGTGCGCACTTCGGATAGCGCCTCGCGGGCGGCGGCGGCGACGGCCTGCATCTCACGCTCGGCGGCCTCGGCGTCGCGACTGACCAGGCGCGCGGCCAGCTCGGCCTTCACAGCGACCAGGGTCAGGGTGTGACCCAGCAGGTCGTGCAGGTCGCGGGAGATCCGCTCGCGTTCGGCCGTGGTGGCCAGCGCCCGGACCTCCTCGTGAGCGACGACCAGTTCCTGGTTCTTCCGCTCGACATCGGCCTGCATCAGGCTGGCGAAACCGGTGATGCCGCCGAACAGCACACCCGAAGCCCAGATCGGCCAGACGTGCCGGTAGAAGGCCAGGCCCACCGCCAGCAGCAGGATCTCCAGCGCGATCATCAGCCGGATCGCCGTCGGCCGCGACTTCAGGCGCGAGGCGAACGACATGGCGTAGATCGTGTAGACGCTCCAGCCGGCGTTGAATGGCGAGAGCGCCATGCCGATGCCGTAGATCGCCAGCACCTGCCAGAGAACCGGCTGGCCCCGATTGCCCCAGATCTTCCAGAACAGGCCCAGGAAGACCAAGAGGCCAGCGATCGAGGCAGCCAGTTCGAACGGGCTCGGACGATGATTGAACCAGGCGATGAAGTAGAACGGCAGGTAGGAGAGGAACACGAGGCTCCAGCGTCGGCGGTAGCTGGGATCGTTCCAGTTCCCGCCCCCCTTCTTGGCGTTGGGGCTGTCGCTTCGTGTTCCTTGATCCATGCCGGCGATGTCGCGCGGGAGCCTCGTCACGGTCAAGCCGATTGCCGCCGCCAGGCCACCGAAGCGCCGATCAGGGCCGCCAGGCTGATCGCGCCCAGCACCGACAGGTGGTGCGGCACGCTGGCCATCGGCTGCATGCCCGACAGCATCTGCGACAGCTGGCCCAGGTGGTACGAGGGCATGAAGTCGGCGACCTTGCCGACCCAGGCCGGCATGATGCTCAGCGGCGCCCACAAACCGCCGAACAGGCAGAAGCCCAGGAACAGAACGTTGGCCACCGCGGTCGCACCTTGCGAGCCAAAGCGCAGGCCGACGTTCAGGCCGATCAGGGCGAACGGGATGGCCGAGGCCAGGCCCAGGCCGAGCGTCGCGGCCCAGCGCCACGGGACCATCTTCACCCCGCCGAAGTAAGCCAGCACGCCTAGCAGGCTGATGGAGACTCCGACGAGGACCAACGCCGCGATCAGGCGGCCAGCCAGGTAGCCGCCGGCCGGCAGCGGGGCGATCTGCTTCAGTTCGATCAGCTTGGCCTCGCGCTCGGCGGCGACGGCGGCGCCGAAGCCGAACATGGCCGGGGCGATGGCGGCGAAGATCACGTAGTTGGCCAGCATCATGTGGGCGATCTCCTCATGCCCCTTGCTGAGACCAAGGCCCATCACGCCATAGAACAGCAGCGGCAGGGCCACGCTGGGGATGATGAACTGCGGAGTGCGCCAGGTGGAGACGATCTGGGCGCGGGCTTCACGGATGTAGACGAGCAGGGTGTGCATCTCAGGCGACCTCGGCTTGGCGGTTGGCGGCAGGCGCGCCGGCCTGCACGAGACGGGTGACGGCGTCCTCCAGCGAGGCGCCGGCGACGGTCAGGTCATCGACGGTTTCATCGCGCGCCAGCAGCTCGCGAAGGGTGGCGGGGGCGGACGTGGTCAGCAGCGTGACCTTGCCGCCGTCGCGGCTGACGCCCGTGACGCGGGCCAGGGCCGAAAGCTCGGCGTCCGACAGACGGGTGCGGCAGCGGAGGGCGACGCCAGACACGCGGCTCTTAATCGCTTCCGGCGAGCCGTCGGCGATGACCTGGCCGTGGTCGACCACGACGATGCGGTCAGCCAGGGACTCGGCTTCGTCCAGGTGGTGGGTGGTCAGCAGCACGGCGCAGCCGCGGGCGATCTCGGCCCGGACGGCGCTCCACAGGGCGCGGCGGGCGTCGATGTCCATGCCGGTGGTCGGCTCGTCCAGCACCAGGAAGTCTGGACGGCCGGCAATGGCCAGTGCGAATTGCACGCGGCGTTGCTGGCCGCCGGACAGCGCGCCGCAACGGCGCTTCTCCAGCCCTTCGAGGCCGGCTAGGCGGATGATCTCGTCCAGCGGACGGGGCTTGCGATAGTAGCCGCGGAACAGGTCGACCTGCTCGCGGACGGTCAGGGTGCGCGGCAGGCCGGCCTCCTGCAGCATGACGCCCATGCGGCCGCGGGCGGCCACGTCGCGCGGATCGCCGCCGAACAGGCTGGCGGTCCCGGCGTCGGGACGCAGACGGCCGGTCAGCAGCGCCACGCTGGTGCTCTTGCCGGCGCCGTTCGGGCCTAGCAAGGCGACGCACTGGCCGGGGCGGATATCCAGATCCAGGCCGTTCAGGGCCAGGGTTGCGCCGCGGCGCTTGACCGTCTGGCGCAGGGTCGCAACCGGTTCGGAAGTTCTGGGTGACATGGGCTTCTCCCTCGTTGTGAAGCCACCATGCCGCCGCCCGGCGCGGTCCATCAGTGCCGGCCGTCATCGGGCCGACATGACAAACGTCACCTCGCGGTCCAGCAACCGGCGTTCCGCGAACCTGCGCCATTCTGCCGCGCCTGCTCTTAACCCCGTGGCGTCTCGCCCCGCCTACGATTACGCAAACGTTTGAGTGATGTGAGGCGCGTCTTAACGCCATGGACCTTCGCGAAGCCCAGCGCCTGGCCGCCCTGAAGGCCTACAAGGTTCTGGACACCCCGGCCGACGCGGCCATCGACCGCTTGGCCGACCTGGCCGGCAACCTGTTCGAGACGCCGATCTCGCTGGTGTCGCTGGTCGACGAAGAGCGCCAGTGGTTCAAGGCCCGGGTCGGGCTGGACGCGGTGTCCACCCCGCGCAGCGACGCCTTCTGCGCCCATGCCATCGCCCAAGGTCCCGAGACGGTGATGGTCGTGGAGGATGCGACCCTAGACCCGCGCTTCGCCGCCAATCCGCTGGTCACCGGCGCGCCCGACATCCGCTTCTATGCCGGCGCGACCCTGACCACGAAAGACGGTCACAACCTCGGCACGCTGTGCGTGATCGACGACAAGCCGCGCGCCCGGCCGTCCGACGATGAATTGCAGCGCCTGAAGCTGCTGGCCCGTATCGTCGTCGACGAGTTCGAGCTGGCCAAGGCGCACCGCGAGACCGCCGAGAAGCAGCGCCTGCTCGAGCTGGCCGAGAGCGTCGCCCAGGTCGGTCACTGGCGCATCGATGTGGCCAACAACCACCTGACCTGGTCGGACCAGACCTTCAGGATCTTCGGCCTCAGCCGCGACAGCTACACCCCAACGGTCGAGAGCTCGCTGCACCACTATTCGGCCGAGCACCGCGCCGTGCTGGAGGAAGGCATCGAGCGCGCCATCGCCCAGAAGGGCGGCTTCGACGTGCGGGTGCAGCTGATCCGCCTGGACGGCGACGTGCGCGACGTCATGGCGCGCGGCCTGTGCGAGCTGGACGACAACGGCGAGGTCTCGGCCCTGTTTGGCCTGCTGCAGGACGTCACCGACTATTCGAACGCCCTGCGGTCGGTCGAGCGGACCAGCGACCGCTATCGGATGCTGACCGAGAACGCCAACGACCTGGTGACCAAGATGGACCCCGACGGGCGGTTCACCTATGTCTCGCCCGCCGTGCGCGGGATCTCGGGCTATGCGGCGCACGAGGTCGTCGGGCGCCTGGCGATGGAGTTCATCCATCCCGATGATCGCCCTCGGGTCGCCGAAATCTTCAAGACCGCGCTGGACGGCCCCACCGGCTGGACCATCGAATACCGGATCGTGCGCAAGGACGGCGCGGTGCGCTGGGTCGAGGCGCGCCCCAAGCAGGTCTACGACCCGGCCACCGGCGAGTCCGCCGTCACCGACGTGATCCGCGACATCACCGACAGGAAGGCTTCCGACGACGCCCTCGCCGAGAGCGAGACGCGCTACCGCCTGCTGGCCGACAACGCCCGGGACATGATCGCCCGCTTCACGCCGGACGGTGAGATCACCTTTATCTCGCCGGCCAGCCTCAAGATGCTGGGCTTCCGCCCGGAAGAAATGATCGGCCGCCGTGCGCCGGAGTTCATCCACCCCGATGATCTGACCGTCTTCCGGGACTACTTCGTCGCCCTCAGCACGGCGGGTCCCGGCGCCAAGGCCGACCCGCTGCAGTTCCGCTGCCGGCGCAAGAATGGTCAGTGGGTCTGGGCCGAGGGACAACCGACCCTGTTCTTCGATGCCGACGGCGCCCTGACCGGGATCCTGGACGTCCTGCGCGACATCAGTGTCCGCAAGGGCATGGAAGACGCGCTCGAGGTCGCCCGCGCCGAGGCCGAAGCCGCCGCCAACGTGAAGGCCGAGTTCCTGTCGAACATGAGCCACGAGCTGCGCACGCCGCTGAC
>JAEXJH010000625.1 GCA_023445955.1 Pseudomonadota bacterium | reverse complement strand
CCGCGGCCCCGGCCCCGACGGGAACGCCGCGATGAGCATGAGCGGCGGCCGCGCCCTCAATCCCGGCCGCTGGTTGGGCGTGCCGATGCTGCTGTGCATGCTGGCCACGGTGCTGTTCGCCGCGCCGATCCGGATCTGGGGCCTGCAGCTGCCCGAACCTGTTTTCGCCATGGTTCCGGCGTTTGCGTGGGCGATGATCCGCCCCTCGATCCTGGCCCCGTTCGCCCTGTTGGTCCTGGGCCTGTTCCTGGATATCTTCTGGGGCGGACCGACGGGCCTGTGGGGCCTGTCGCTGCTGGTCGCCTACGCCATGGTCCTGATCCTGCGCAACGCCATGACCGGCCAGAGCCGGCCGATGATGTGGGCCTGGTTCGCCGGCGTCACCGCCATCGCCATGGTCGCCGCGTTCCTCTTCACCATGCTCGACAGCCTGGCCATGCCCAGCCTGCTGGCTGTGTTCTGGCAGTTCCTGGTCACCGCGCTGCTGTTCCCGTTCGCCCACCGCCTGGTCGATCGCTTCGAGGACGCGGACGTTCGGTTCCGCTAAGGCCATGAGCGAACCGTCCATCTTCTTCTTCGAGGTCAACGAGCGTCAGGGGGTCTTCCACCGGCGCGCGTTCCTGCTGGGCGGCATCACGGGCGCGGGCCTGCTGGCCTTGGGCGGGCGGCTGGCGCAGCTGCAACTGGTCGAGGCCCAGCGCTACCAGAAGCTTTCGGCCGGCAACCAGTTCAACTACCGCCTGGTGCCGCCGCCGCGCGGCCTGATCCGCGACCGCAACGGCGTGTCGCTGGCCTCGAACCGCCCGAACTTCCGTCTGATCATCAACAAGGACAAGGACCTGGACGCCGAGGCCGTCATGGACGACCTCAGCAAGCTGGTGCCGATCGACGGCTCGCGCCGCGCCCGCGTGCTCAAGGAGCTGGACCGCGCGCCCCGCAAGGCGCCGGTCGTGGTGATGGAGGACCTCTCCTGGGAGGAGTTCAGCCGCGTCAACATCCGCGCCCCCGAGCTGCCCAGCGTCACCGCCGACATGGGCGAGGTGCGGGTCTATCCGTTCGGCGGCGCCTTTGCGCACGTCATCGGCTATGTGGCCAAGGTCAGCGATCGCGACCTGACGGCCGCCAAGGACGACGCCACCCAGGACCAGGAACTGCTGCACCACCCAGGCTTCCGGATCGGCAAGCAGGGCGTCGAGAAGGCCTTCGACAAGGCGCTGCGCGGCCGCGCCGGCGCCACCAAGACCGAGGTCGACGCCCAAGGCCGCGTCGTGCGCCTGGATCCGGCCGGCGACGTGCCGCCGACCCCGGGCAAGGAAATCCTGCTGACCCTGGACGCCGACATCCAGAACCGCGCCCTCGAGGTGATGGGCGAGGAGAGCGGCGCCATCGTGGTGATGGACATCCGCAACGGCGACCTCCTGGCCATGGTCTCGGCCCCCAGCTTCGACGCCAACCGGTTCGTCAAGGGCCTGTCCGGCCCCGAGTACAAGGCCCTGGCCGAGTACGAGCGCAAGCCGATGCTGGACAAGTCGCTGACCGGCGTCTTCCCGCCCGGCTCGACCTTCAAGCCGACCGTCGGCTTGGCTGCATTGACCGCCGGCATCAATCCCGAGGTCCGCGTCAGCTGCGGCGGCAGTTGGTATTATGGCGGCCGCACCTGGCGCTGCTGGGAGCCGCGCGGCCATGGCTCGCAGAACCTGCACGACGCGATCAAGAACTCCTGCGACATCTATTTCTACCAGACGTCGCTGAAGATCGGCCCCGACGCCATCGCCAACGCGGCGCGGGCCATGGGCTTTGGCCAGATCTACGACATCGGCATCCCCGGCCAGAAGCGCGGCAACGTCCCCGACCCGGCCTGGAAGAAGCGGGCGTTCAAGAAGAATCCGGCCAACCAGATCTGGTTTCCGGGCGAGACGCCCAGTTACGGGATCGGGCAGGGGGCCCTGACGGTCAACGCCCTGCAGCTGGCGGTGATGACCTCGCGCCTGGCCAACGGCAAGAAGGCCCTGGTGCCGCGCCTGATCAAGTCGGTCGGCGGGGTCGAGCAGCCCAGCGGTGCGGCCGTGCCCGACCTGCCGTTCTCGCAGGAGCATTTGAACTATGTGCGCGGCGGCATGGCGGCCGTGGCCAACGACGTGCGCGGCACCGCCTACAAGCAGAGCCAGCTCGGTCTGGGCGACGTTCAGATGGCCGGCAAGACCGGCACGGCCCAGGTGCGCAGCTATGACGGGGTCAAGAACCGCAAGGGCTACGCTACGACCTGGCGCCTGAAGGACCACAACCTGTTCGTCGCCTTCGCGCCCTATGACGACCCGCGTTACGCCGTGGCGGTCATCATCGAGCACGGCGGCCTGGGCGGCGCCACCGCCGGCGCCCCGCGCGCGCGCGAGGTGATGCGCGTGGCGCTGCTGAAGGATCCCGAGATCCGCGCCCGCATTGAAAAGCCCGCGCCTCTGCCCGAGGCCGCGCCGGACGACGTCATGGATGGCGTCGCCCCCGAGGATCCGGTCGTGGGCGCCGCGCCGCCCGAGCCTGACGCCAATCCGACGACGCCTACGACGCCCCCGACCACCAAGCCTCTGGGAGGCCACATATGACCTTGAGCGGCGGCCTGACCCGTCCGGGCGAACGCGATCGTCCGATCATCAAGTTCATGGAGGTCGACTGGACCTTCTGCCTGGTGCTGGCGATGATCGCCGGCATCGGCGGCCTGATGCTGTTCTCGATCGCGGGCGCCTCTTGGGAGCCCTGGGCCGACAAGCACCTGCTGCGTTTTGGCGTCTATTTCATCATCATGATCGCCCTGGCGATGTGCGACCTGCGCTGGTGGTTCGCGGCGGCCTATCCGATCTATGGCGTGGGGCTGGTGCTGCTGGTGGCCGTCGACCTGGTCGGCGACATCTCGCTGGGCGCCCAGCGCTGGCTGCAACTGGGTCCGATCCGCTTCCAGCCGTCCGAGGTGATGAAGATCGGCCTCGTGCTGGCCCTGGCGCGCTACTATCACGGCCTGTCTTCGGACAGCGCCCGGTTCTCGTGGCGCCTGCTGATCCCGGCGGCGATGATCGGCGTGCCGTTCCTGCTGGTCGCCAAGCAGCCCGACCTTGGCACCGCGATCCTGATCGCCGCGACCGGCGGCGCGATCATGATGCTGGCCGGCCTGTCCTGGCGGGTGATCGCGGCGCTGGGCGCCATGGCCGCCGTGGCTATCCCGCCCTTCATCATGTTCGGGCTGCACGACTACCAGCGCAACCGGATCCTGACCTTCCTGAACCCCGAGCAGGACCCGTCCGGCGACGGCTACCACATCCTGCAGTCCAAGATCGCCCTGGGCTCGGGCGGCCTGCTGGGCAAGGGCTTCGGCCTCGGTTCGCAGAGCCAGCTGAACTTCCTGCCCGAAAAGCAGACCGACTTCATCTTCGCCACCCTGGCCGAGGAGTTCGGCTTCGTGGGCTGCTTTGGCGTGCTGTTCCTCTACGGCGCGGTGATCTTCATGGCCCTGCGCATCGCCTCGATCAGCCACAGCCACTTCGGACGCCTGGCCGCGGCCGGCGTGACGGCGACCTTCTCGCTCTATGTGCTGATCAACGGGGCCATGGTCATGGGCCTGGCCCCGGTCGTCGGCGTGCCGATGCCGATGCTGTCCTACGGCGGCACGGTCATGCTGACGGTCATGGTTGGCTTTGGCCTCGTCCAGGCCGTGCGCGTGCACCGCTACACCGAAGTGACCAGCGGCAAGGGCTCGTTGATGTAGGCTGGCGAAGCTGGTCGCCTAGCGAACCAGCGCCGCCTCGGTCGCTCGGATCAGTCCGTCGATCACGCCGGGCTCGGTCGAGGCGTGGCCGGCATCCCAGACGATGTCGAAGCGGGCTTCGGGCCAGGCCTTGTGCAGCTTCCAGGCGCTGTCCAGCGGGGTGACCACGTCGAAGCGGCCCTGGACGATCCAGCCTGGGATGTGGCGGATCTTGTCGATGTTGGCCAGAATCCAGCCGTCGTGGTCGAAGAAGCCCTTGTTGGTAAAGAAGTGGCACTCGATCCGCGCGAAGGCGATCGCGAAGTCCTCTTCGTTGAACTTCGGAGGACGCGCTTCAGGGCCACGAAGGGAGATGGTGTCGCCTTCCCACTGGCTCCAGGCGGAGGCGGCTTCCAGCTGCACGCGGCGGTCCTGGGCGACCAGGCGGCGGTGATAGGCGGCCATCAGGTCGCCCCGCTCGTCCTCGGGGATCGGGGCCAGGAACCGCTCCCAGGCGTCGGGGAACAGCATCGAGGCGCCTTCCTGATAGAACCAGCCCAGCTCGCGCTCGGTCAGCAGGAAGATGCCGCGCAAGACGAGGCCGTCGACGCGGTCCGGATGCTTGATGGCGTAGGCCAGGGCCAGGGTCGAACCCCACGAGCCGCCGAACACGGTCCACTTCTCGACGCCTAGATGCTCGCGTAGGCGCTCGATGTCCTCGATCAGGCTCCAGGTGGTGTTGTCGTCCAGGCTGGCGTTCGGGCGCGAGCGGCCGCAGCCGCGCTGGTCGAACAGGGTCATGCGCCATTTGGTCGGGTCGAAGAACCGCCGCATGGTCGGATTGACCGCCCCGCCCGGGCCGCCGTGCAGGATCACGCAGGGCTTGCCCCGCGGATTGCCGCATTCCTCGTAATAGATCTCGTGGGGGCCGCCGGTCGGCATCCAGCCGAACGAGAAGGGTTCGACCTCGCGGAAGAGGCCGCGACGGCCAACGGAACTCATGGCGGCGGCGGAAGCGTTACGATCCATGTCGCGAACCCTAGCGTGTTTTTCCGCCGCCTGTGAACGGAGGAAAGCCACGGGTTTCGCCTTTCATTCGGTTCTGTATGTTGCCCGCCATGACTCAGCCCGCGCCTGAAGACTATTCCGACGACGAACTGCTCGCGATGCTGAACCCGATGCAGCTGGCCGAGCTGGATCGGCAGATCGGCGAGATGTTCGGGGCCGAGGGCGTCGACAAGGCCGCCGCGCTGCTGGCCATGGCCAATGTCTACAGCCTGCGCGCCGCCGAGCGCGACGAGGTCTCGGCCCTGGCCATGCTGCAGCTTGCGGCCGCCATGCGCCGGCGGGCCGACCAGATGCTGGCGTCGAAGAACTAGAGCGGAAACCGCCGCTCCACCCAGTCCAGGATCGCCGCGTTCACCTCGGCCGGCTTCTCCTGCTGAGTCCAGTGGCCACTGCCTTCGATCAGAACCTTCTCCAGGTCCGAGATCTGGTCGCCCATGCGGTCGGCCATGGCGGGCGGCAGCACCACGTCCAGCTCGGCCATGATCATCAGGCAGGGGATGCCGTCAATCCGGCGGGGCAGGGCTTCGGCCTTCTCCCAGTTGCGGGTGAAGTTGCGGTACCAGTTGATGCCGCCGGTGAAGCCGGTGCGTTTGAACGCGTCGACGAAGTAATCGAGCTCCTCGGGCTCCAGAAACTGGTTGTCGTCGCTCGCCGGGTCGTAGTGCAGCAGAGCGTCCTGCAGGGCGAGGCTGCGACGTTCGGCCGGGCGGCCCAGGAACTCGTCCTGGCTGCCCTTGGGCTTGCGCATGAAGAAGCGGATCGTCCGCTCCGGATCGGCCCCCAGCCGCGCGTCGGCCTCGCCGGGCTTCTGGAAGTGGACGATGTACATGTCCTCGCCGTAGGCGTTGCGGAACATCTCGATCGGGTCCAGCGGCAGGCGCGGGGTGAACGGCGTGTTGAGCCCGATGATACCGGCCACGCGGTCGGGATGCAGCAGCGGCATCTGCCAGACAATGATGCCGCCCCAGTCGTGACCGACGAAGATCGCCTTCTCGACGCCCAGGTGGTCCAGCAGCCCGACCAGGTCGCCGGTCAGGTGGTCCATGTCATAGGCCTCGACGGCCTCGGGACCGGGGGTCAGGCCATAGCCGCGCTGGTCCGGCGCGATCACCCAGCGGCCAGCGGCGGCCAGGGCGGCGATCTGGTGTCGCCACGAGAAGGCCAGCTCCGGGAAGCCGTGGCAGAAGACGATCGGAACGCCTTGGCGCGGACCAGCCTCGTAATAGGCCATGCGGATGCCGTTGACGTCTGCGTACTGGGGTTCGGGCAGACCCGGATTCTTGACCGTCATGACCGCACGTTTCCCCACGTTTCTATGTAATTGGCGATCACCCTGCGACCCATCGCCCAGCCCGGCAAGCTTCATTTCAGCTTTCCGTAGGGGCGAAAGGGCGTAGAAGGCGCGCCATGACCGATCCCGCTTCGCCGCCCACCGTCGTCCCGTGGCGTCTTGTCCTGCTTCTGGGCGCCCTGACGGCCTTCGCGCCGATGTCGATCGACATGTACCTGTCCAGCCTGCCGTCGATCGGGCGCAGCCTGCATGCGGGACCCGAGCAGACCCAGACGACCCTGGCGGCCTTCTTCGCGGGCATGGCCATCGGCCAGATCATCTATGGCCCGGCCTCGGACCGGGTCGGTCGCCGCCTGCCGCTGCTGGTCGGGATCGTCGTCTTCTTCGTCGCTTCGGGGGTATGCGCGCTGGCTCCGAACATCGAGATCCTGATCGCCGCCCGCTTCGTCCAGGCCCTGGGTGGTGGCGCCGGCGCGGTGATCGCCCGCGCCGTGGTCCGCGATCGTTTCAGCCATGCCGACACTGCCCGGG
>JAEXJH010000624.1 GCA_023445955.1 Pseudomonadota bacterium | reverse complement strand
GCACTGGCCCCCTCAGTAGCTTCGCGACAGCTCCCCCAGCGGGGGAGCAGATTCCGCCTACGGCCCATTTTCATCACTTGATGAAAAAGTACTGGCGCTTGTCGTCGGTTCGGGTGATGGTGCCTTCAATTCGCTGTTCGATGAATTGGCGAACCCCGAGCACGTGTCCGCTTCAGACGGATCAGACTCGGAAGGGCGGAACGTAAGGCAAGGGAGGGGAAACCCATGACTTCGATGTGGAAGGCTGCGCTGCTGGCTGGCGCGGCATGGAGCACGATCGCTGGCGTCGCGTCGGCGCAGCAAGCTCCGGCGGCTGACAATACGATCTCGGTCGACGAGGTGGTCGTCACCGCCCGTCGTCGCGAGGAAAACCTCAAGGACGTCCCGGTGGCCGTCTCGGCCTTCTCGGCCGAGAAGCTGGAACGCTCGGGCGGCACGGACATCACCGTCCTGTCCCAGACCACCCCGAACATCACGGTGCAGACCGCCCGTGGCTCGAACTCGACCCTGATCAGCTACATCCGCGGCGTGGGCCAGCAGGATCCGCTGTGGGGCTACGAGCCCGGCGTCGGCCTCTATGTCGACGACGTCTATATCTATCGCCCGCAGGGCGCGGTGCTCGACATCTTCGACATCGAGCGCATCGAAGTGCTGCGCGGCCCGCAAGGCACGCTGTACGGCCGCAACACCATCGGCGGCGCCATCAAGTACGTGACCAAGAAGCTGGGCGACGAAGCCGGCGCCAAGGTCAAGGCGACCTACGGCAGCTACAACCAGACCGACGTGATGGTCTCGGGCCAGACGCCGGTCGGCGGCGGCCTGTCGGTAGGCGGCGCCTATGCGCTCTACAAGCGCGACGGCTACGGCACGAACCTGACCACGGGCGCCGAGCACTACAATAAGGACGTCCAGGCCTATCGCCTGAGCGCCGAGTACAAGCCGACCGAAGACCTGTTCTTCCGCCTGGCCTATGACAAGGTCACCGACAAGTCGAACCCGCGTCACGGTCACCGCGAGACCCTGCCGACCGCCGGCAACTACCCGATCCTCGGCGTCTACGACACGCAAGCCGGCCTGGGCGACAAGAACAAGGTCACGACCGAAGGCCTGTCGCTGACCGGCCAGTGGGACGCGACCCAGAACCTGACCTTCAAGTCGATCACCGCCAACCGCAAGGGTCACACCAAGACCCTGATCGACTTCGACGGCACCCCGCTGCCGACCCTGGACGTGCCGGCCAACTACGACGACGCGTCGTTCTCGCAGGAACTGCAGGCGGTCTATTCGGACGAGAACGTCCAGGGCGTCTTTGGTCTGTACTACATGAACAGCCAGGCCTCGGGCGAGTTCGACACCATCGCCGGGAACCTCGGCCTGTCGATCGCCGACGGCGGCAAGGTCAACACCCGCAGCTTCGCGGCGTTCTTCGACTTCAGCGCCAACCTGACCGACCGCCTGAAGGTCTCGCTGGGCGCCCGCGCCACGCGCGACGCCAAGAGCGCCAACGTGTTCCGCCTGTTCTATCTGGGCGCCACGCCGTCGCCGTACCAGGGCGGCGTCAACCGTCCGATCCTGCAGGTGCGCACCAACTACAGCGACGCCAAGACCTTTGAGCAGTTCACGCCGCGGATCTCGGTCTCGTACGAGCTGAGCGACGACCTGAACACCTACGCCTCGTTCTCGAAGGGCTACAAGTCGGGCGGTTGGGACATGCGCGGCGACGCCGCCATCACCCCGCAGACCACCAACGGCTATCTGCCCGAAGTCGTGAAGACCTACGAAGCCGGCCTGAAGGGTTACGCCCTGGACCGCCGCGTTTCGTTCTCGTCGGCGATCTTCCTGTCGAAATATACCGACCAGCAGGTCACGACCCAGGTCGTGGTGCCCTCGGGCATCGCCAGCTCGGTCGACAACGCCGGCGCCTCGACCCTGTACGGCGCCGAGTTCGAAGCCTCGACCAAGTTCAGCCAGCACCTGAGCGGCAACGTCGCGCTGGGCTACATCCACGCCAAGTACGACACGTTCAGCCGCTTCGTGCCGGCCGGCGCGCCGAACCCGCTGAACCCGTCGACGACCCTGGCCACCGGCCAGGTGATCAACGTCGCCGACCTCTACGGCTTCCAGAACACGCCGAAGATCACGGCCAACGCCAGCCTGACCTGGCGCTCGGACCTGGCCGGCGGCGACATCGCCATCACCCCGATGGTCAGCTATCGCGACAAGTATCAGCAGTTCGAACAGCCGCTGCCGGCCCTCGACCAGAAGGCCTTCACGCTGATCGACCTGACGGCGATCTGGACCGCCCCGGGCGGCAAGTACAAGCTGGCCTTCACGGGCAAGAACCTGACCAACGAGAAGTACCGCACCGGCGGCTACAACTTCGCGGGGGCCACCTACAACAACTCGGTGATCGGCTTCTACGGACCGCCGCGCACCTTCGCCGGCTCGATCGAGGTGGCGTTCTAATTTTCTAGGCGACCAAGCTGGGCGGGACTTGCTGCAACAAGTCCCGCCCTTTCTTTATGTAGACGTGGCGTGACGGGGGCAGGGCGATGAGCGAGCAGCAGCAGACGGCGGCGAAGCAGGGTTCGGGCTACCGCTACGTGGTCCTGGCGATGCTGATCCTCGCCTACACCTTCAACTTCCTGGACCGGCAGATCCTCGGCATCCTGGCCAAGCCGATCAAGGACGAGTTCGGCCTGACCGACGCCCAGTTCGGCCTGATGGGCGGCCTGGCCTTCGCGCTGCTCTATACGACCCTGGCCATCCCGATCGCCTGGCTGGCCGACCGCTTCAGCCGCGTCTGGATCATGACCGCCGCCCTGACCCTGTGGAGCGGCTTTACCGCCCTGTGCGGCGTGGTCGGCAGCTTCGGTCATCTCTTCATGGCCCGCATGGGCGTGGGCATCGGCGAGGCGGGCGGCGTGGCCCCGGCCTATTCGCTGATCTCGGACTATTTCCCCAAGCACCAGCGGGCGCGAGCCCTGGCGGCCTACGCCTTCGGCATCCCGCTGGGCACGGCGGCCGGCACGCTGGTGGGCGGCCTGCTGGCTGTGCACTTCGGCTGGCGCTGGGCCTTCATCGTCGTCGGCGCGCTGGGCGTGCTGCTGGCGCCGATCTTCCGCCTGGTCGTGCGCGACCCGCCGCGCGGCGGCGCTGATCGCGCGCCGGAC
>JAEXJH010000623.1 GCA_023445955.1 Pseudomonadota bacterium | reverse complement strand
CCGTTGGCCGTGACCAGGGGCAGGGTCAGCACGCCGGCCAGGGTGATGGCCCCGCGCGCGCCGGCGCAGGCGGTGGCGGCGATGATCTTCCAGTCTGGGCTGGCGCGTTCTTCGCCGCGACGACGGGCGCGCAGCAGGGTCAGCTTCAGCGAGCCCCACACCCAGCCAAAGCGCAGGACGCCCAAGCCGAGAGTGATGGCCACGACATAGACGCCCAGCCACCAGGCCTCGTGCGCGCCATCCTTGTGCACTGTGCCGACGGCGCCGGCGACGATCGAGGGCAGCTGTTCGCCCAGCAGCACGAAGATCACGCCGTTGGCGGTGAACTGCAGGGTGTCCCAGACCATGTTGCGGCGGACGCGGGTGGCGGCGACGGTCTGGCGGGCGGCTTCGGAGAAGCTCATGGCCACGCCGGCGGCGACGGCGGCCAGGATGCCCGAGGCGTGGACCTTTTCCGCCAGCAGATAGGCCGCGAACGGGATCAGCAGGCTGACCAGGGTCTGGGGACCGGCGTCCTCGGCGCTGCGGCGCGACAGCCAGGCGTTCAGGGTGGTCACGACCAGGGTGGTGAGCACCCCCAGGGCGATGCCGGCGACGGCCACCCAGGCGAAGGTCAGCACCGCGTCCTTCAGCACGAAGGTCCCGGTCAGGGCGGCGGCGATGGCGAAGCGCAGACAGACCAGGCCCGACGCGTCGTTCAGCAGCGACTCGCCCTCCAGGATGTGCATCAGGCGCTTAGGGATCGGCACCCGCTGGGCGATGGCTGAGACGGCGATCGGGTCGGTGGGCGAGATCACCGCCGCCAGGGCGAAGCAGACGGCCATCGGCATCGAGGGGATCATCCAGTGGATGAATAGGCCTGCGCCGACCACGGTCAGCACCACCAGCCCCAGCGCCATCTCCAGGATGATCGGCAAGTCGCGGAAGAAGTCGTCCTTGGGGATGCGCCAGCCATCCAGGAACAGCAGCGGCGGCAGGAAGAGCAGGAAGAACAGCTGCGGATCCAGCGTCACCGGCTCGTGGGTCACCAGGGCGATCAGCGCGCCCAGGCCGATCTGCACCAGCGGCGCGGGCACGGCCAGCGGCAGGAAGCGGGCGGCCGCGCCGCTCAGGACGACGGCGGCCAGCAGCGCCAGGATGATCTCGACGTTGTGCATGGTCTTCTAGGCCTCGTCTTCCGGCGCCAGGCGATAGCCCAGGCCCGGCTCGGTCAGCAGCAGCCGGGGCGAGGCCGGCTCTTCCTCGATCTTCTGGCGGACCTGGCCGACCAGGACGCGCACGAACTGGGCGTCGACCTGGGCGTCGGGACCCCAGACGGCGGTCATCAGCTGGCGGTGGGTGACCACTCGTCCGGCATAGCGGGCCAGGCTGCGCAGCAGGTCGTATTCGCGCGGCGTCAGCCGCACCTCCTCGCCCAGCACGAAGACGCGGCGGTCGGCGAAGTTGATCTCCAGGTCGCCGGCCTTGAAGCGGGCGCGGGCCGAGAAGCGCCTGTCGCGACCGCGCATGGCCGCCCGCAGGCGAGCCAGGAGCTCGCCCACGCCGAACGGCTTGTTGACGAAGTCATCGGCGCCCAGGTCCAGGGCCGCGATCTTCTCTTGCTCGATGTCGCGGGCCGACAGCACCACGATCGGCACCTCGGACCACTCGCGGATGCGGGTGATCACCGCCTTGCCGTCCATGTCGGGCAAGCCCAGATCCAGAATGACGGCGTCGCATCCCTCGGCCGCCAGGTAGGCCAGCGCGGCCTCGCCGCTGTCGGCGACGGCGACCGTATAGCCGGCCGCGCCCAGGGCGGGGGTCAAGGCCCGTACGAGCTGCGGCTCGTCGTCGACCAGCAGGATCTGGGCGCCAGGTTGCGTCATGCGGCGAGGGTCCTTGGGAAGATCATGCTGACGACGAGGCCGGTGTCCCCGTCGGAACGCCCGGCTGCCTGGATCGAGCCGCCCATGGCCTCGACGAGACCGCGCGCGATCGACAGGCCAAGCCCCGTGCCCTGGCTCACACCGGCCGAGTGCGGCGACCGGTAGAACTTCTCGAAGATCCGCTCCAAGTCGGCCTCGGGCACGCCCGGTCCCTGGTCGGCGACCTCGATCAGGACGGCCGCGCCCAACTCGCGCACCCGCACCTGAATGGAGCGGCCCTGGCCGTAGCGGGCGGCGTTCTCCAGGACGTTGCTCAGGGCCTGGTCCAGCAGGATCGGATCACCCTCGATCAGCGCCACGCCCTCCAGGTTCCGGACCACGGCGTTGCCCAGGCGATCCAGGCGATCGGCGGCGCGGTTGACGATCTCGGCCGGCGCGAACGCCTGGCTCTCCAAGGCCAGGGCGCCGGATTCCAGCTTGGTCATGCTGAGCAGGTTGGCGACAAAGCGGTTCAGCCGCTCGGCCTCCTCCTCGATGGTGGCGACGAGGTCGTCGCGGACGTCCGGCGCGAACTGCGCGCCGAAGGTCTTGAGGCTGCTGGCCGAGGCCAGGATCGCCGCCAGCGGCGTGCGCAGGTCGTGCGAGATCGAGGAGAGCAGGGCGTTGCGCAGCTGCTCGGTCCGGGCCGCAGCAGCGATTTCCGAACGTTCGACGGACAGTCGGGCGCGCAGGATGGCGGCTGCGCCCAGATCGGCCAGCACCTGGATCAGGCGCTCGCTATCGGCGTCCGGCTCGCCCTCGACGCTGCGCCAGGCCGCCACGCCCAGGGACGTCCCATCGGCGACCAGGCTCCTGACGCGCCAACCAGGCTCGCGGAAGTTGGGCTCGGCCTGCGGCGAGACCAACGGGTCCTCGACGTGCGGCGAGCGCCAGATCGCGGCGCCGTCGACCATCGCCGCCTCGCCCTTGGCGGCGGCGGCCATCTGCTCGACCACCAGCCGGCGGATGGCTTCCTCGTCGTCGGCGGAGGAGAGCTGGCGGCTGGCCTCGAACAGGGCGCCGGTGGCGCGGGCTCGGACCAGATTGCGCTGGGCCTCGTCGCGCAAGCGGCCGGCGAGCCCTCCGGTCAGCATGGCCACGCCCAGGAAGACCAGCAGAACCAGCACATCCTCGGGAGAGGCGAACTGGAAGGTGAAGCGTGGCTCGACCAGGTAGACATTGTAGATCGCAAAGGCGAGCAGGGCGGCGAAATAGGCTGGATAGGCGCCTTGGGTCACCGCCGTCGCCAGAATGCCGGCCAGAAACACCATCGATAGCCGGGTGGTGTCGAACACCCGATACAAAAGCTCCGACACCCCGGTGGCGGCCAGGGTGAACAGCAGCGCCGCGCCATAGGGGCGCAGGCGACTGACGAGGCGGGCGGACCAGGGAAACTCGGCGGGAATCTTTTGAGGCATCATGGCGTGGGAAGGCTACTCGCGCGCCGATCGGGGGCAACGACACACCGCTCACAAGGGGGGGAGGAGCGGAGCATCTCTAGAGGAACGATCGGCGCGCGCCCGGTTCAAGGCTCGGGATGGACACCATGTCGGTCCCGGGCCTGAGCGGCAATTATGGGGCCGTTATGCTGAGGTCGTTATAAGGTTCTTATGCTTGAGCTTGGCGCGGCGAGGCGGCTGCATGACGGCGAAACCTCTTCGTCCGGATCCGCCATGTCTCGTCTGATCGCCGTTCCCGTCACGCTCGCTCTCGTCCTTGGTCTGGCGGCCTGCGCCTCCAAGCCCAAGCCCGCGCCCGTCGCCCCGCCGGCCGAAGCGCCGCCGCCCGCGGCCGAGGCGCCGTACGCGCCGCCGGCGCTGAACGACAATCCCGCCGTGCGCAGCCTGCAAGAGCAGCTGGCCGCGGCGGCCGGGGATCGCGTGTTCTTCGCCCTCGACAGCTACGAGCTGACCGGTGAAGCTCGCCAGATCCTGGGCTATCAGGCTCAGTGGCTGGCGAGCCATCCTGACGTGCGCGTGCTGATCGCCGGCAACTGCGACGAACGCGGCACCCGCGAGTACAACTTCGCCCTCGGCGCGCGCCGCGCTTCGTCCGCGCGCGATTTCCTGGTCGCCCAAGGCGTCTCCAGCGCGCGTATCCAGACCGTGTCCTACGGCAAGGAGCGTCCGATCGACGCCGGCGTCAACGAGGACGCGTGGTCGCGCAACCGCAACGCCGGCACCGTCGTGGTCGACCTGGCGCCGCGCTGATCGGCGGACCTTCCCTGAACTCACGACGACGGCGCAGCCCACGCCGTCTTCGGCCGGCTGGAGTCTGGTG
>JAEXJH010000622.1 GCA_023445955.1 Pseudomonadota bacterium | reverse complement strand
GGGCCACCTCCCCCAGAAGGGGAGGAGAAGCGCCTCAGAACGGCTTGTCGCCCTTGATCGTCACGCGCTCGACGATCCGCTCCTGCGGCCAGTAATCCAGGATCGCGTAGTGCTGGGTCGCCCGATTGTCCCAGAACACGATGGCGTTGGGCGTCCAGCGGAAGCGGACCTGGTATTCGGGCGACTTCACGCGGTCCAGCAGGTCGGCCAGCAGCGCCTTGGCCTCATCGTCGGGCAGGCCCAGGATCCTCGTCGTGAAAACCTTATTGACGAACAGGTGCTTGTCGCCGGTCTCCGGGTGGGTGCGGACCACCGGGTGGATCATCGGCGGATAGGCCGCGCGCAGTTCCTGACGCTTCTGCTCATCGACGCGGTAGCCATAGCTCTGGATGATGTCGTGCTCGGCGGTCAGGGTCGCCAGCTGGTCCTTCAGCTTCTGCGGCAGGTCGGCATAGATCGCGGCGGTGTCGGCGAACAGGGTGTCGCCGCCCAGCGGCGGCATGTGCCGCATCCGCAGTACGCCCCCCATCGAGGGCGCCTCGCGGAAGGTGACGTCGGTGTGCCACTTGTTGGCGGCGCGGACGATCGGGACGATCTCCTCGCGCAGCTTCATGCCGTCGGCCGCCTCGATGTGCAGGATCTCGGGGAAGCCTGGCACGTGGGCGGTGACGGGATGGCCCTCCAGATCGCCGAAATAGCGGCCGAAGCGGACGTGGGCCTCGTGGCTGATGTCCTGGTCGCGGAACCACACCACCTTGTGGCGCAGCAGGGCCGCGCGGATCGCCGCGACGATCTCGGGCTTGAGCGCTTCGCTCAGATCGAGACCTGAGATTTCGGCCCCCAGCACCGTGCCGGCGGGGGTGACGGTCAGGCCGGCGTAGTCGACGGCGTCCTTTTCGGAAATCGAAACCGGGGCGTTCATGGCGTCCTCCCGAGGGCTTTTCACGACCCTACGACCGAACACCGATCACTCAATTCACAAATTCTACGGCCGGTATTCCCGTTCCTCGTAGTCGAACCAGTCGAAGTCGGCTGGCGCGGCCATCCCCGATGTGTCCTGGCAGGCCATGCCGACGAAGGCGCCGGTGAAGTTGGGCGCGCCGGGAGCAGTGGCTTCGTCGGAGAGGATCGAGGCGTCGAATACTTCCGGCAGCCAGGTCCAGGCGCCCTGCCCCTGCCGGAAACCGAAGCGCAGGCGCTCGAAATCGACCTCGACCCGCAGTTCGACCGGACCGACGGCCAGCGGGATTTCGGCGGTGAAACTGTCGGACTGCGGGCTGTCGGGGTTACAGCTCATCACCCGCAGGTGCTTGCCGATCGCCTCGTCGTGGCTGACGTGCAGATAGTGCAGCTTGGAGCCGTTGTAGTAGCAGATCAGCCCCGCGGCCTGCTGGAAGTGCGCCGGCTCGAAGTCCAGCACCGTGGCGGCGGAATAGCAGTGCGCCTGCTGGCGGCGGGCGACCAGGGCCTGGCGGAAGACGCTGCCGACGCTCTCGCGACCGTAGAGACGCAGGGACCCCGGCTTCGCAGCCAGGCTGAAAATCTCGTCCGGATAGGGCGTCCGCAGCCACTGGAAGTCGATCGGCAGGTCGGGGCTGTCGAAGTCCGCGCGCACCGGCGCGGAGGGCCACGGCTGTTCGGGCAGGTCCGGCGCGGGGGTCTCCAGAGTCGGGTCGCCGGAGCCGTCCAGGGTGCGCGGCCAGCCGTCTTCGCCCCACACCAGCTTCTGGATCGCCGTCTCGCGGCCCAGAGGGCAGCGGCCGCGATTGGGCAGTGGGCGGCCGCAGAGATAGACCGCATAGGTTTCGCCGTGGGCGGTCTCGACGAGATCGGCGTGGCCGGCGCGTTGCAGCGCCACATGCGGGCGGTCGCGCGCGGTCAGGACGTAGGTGTCGGGGTGCAGCGCATACGGGCCGTCGATGTTGCGCGAGCGGGCCATGGTCATGGCGTGGCCCCAGCCGGTGCCGCCCTCGGCGGTGACCAGATAGTACCAGCCCTCGCGCTTGTAGAGGTGCGGCGCCTCCGTCAGGCCGATGGCCGTGCCCTCGAAGATCACCTTGCGCTCGCCCACCAGCTTGCCCTCGGCGGCCGAGAATTCCTGCAGCACGATACCGGCGAAGCGGTTGCGGCCCGGTCGGTGATCCCACAGCTGATTGACCAGCCACTTGCGGCCATCGTCGTCGTGGAACAGCGACGGGTCGAAGCCGGAGCTGTTCAAATGGATCGGGTCCGACCACGGCCCCTCGATGTCATCGGCCGTGACCAGGTAGTTGTGGAAGTCGCGCAAGGACGCCCCCGACGCCCCGCCCACAGTCGTGCGGCCATAGCGCTTCACGTCGGTGAAAATCAGCCAGAACTTGCCGTCGGCGTGGGTCAGGCACGGCGCCCAGACGCCACAGCTGTCGGGGTCGCCCCGCATGTCCAGCTGGCTGGGACGGGTCAGCGGCCGGGTGAGTAGCCGCCAATTCTTCAGGTCCCGCGAGTGGTGGATCTGCACGCCTGGGAACCATTCGAAGGTCGAGGTGGCGACGTAGTAATCCTGACCCATCCGTACGATCGACGGGTCGGGATTGAAGCCACGCAGGATGGGGTTGGAAATCACGCTCATACTCTAACCTCGGGAGCCGCGCGGTCCTTGACGAGCGTCCACAGCAGCACCGCCCCGGCGAGGTCCAGCACGCCCAGGGCCACGAAGAACGGGTCATAGCCGATCGTCGTCACCAGCCCGCCGATCAGCAGCGAGAAGATCAGCAAGCCCAGGTTGCCCATCATCCCGGCCAGGCCCGCGACCGTGGCGACCTCGTCGCGGCGGAAGAGGTCCGAGGCCATGGTGATGACCGTGACCGACAGCGTCTGGTGGGCAAAGCCGCCCAGGCACAGCAGCGCGATGGCGGCGTAGGCGCTCTCGACCTTGCCGACGAACATCATCCCGGTCATCAGGATTGCGCCCAGGGTGAAGGCGATGCGGCGGGCGTTGATCAGCGACACGCCGCGCTTCTGCAGGAAATGCGCGATGACGGGTCCGGCCAAGCATCCCAGGTCGGCGGCCACGAACGGCATCCAGGCGAACAGCGCGATCTGCTTGAGGTCGAAGCCGCGCGTCTGGGTCAGGTACAGCGGCACCCAGAACGACAGCGTCCCCCAGGTCGGATCGGCCAGGAAGCGCGGCAGGGCGATGCCCCAGAACTGGCCTTGGCGGAGGATCGAGACGATCGACGGCCGCTTGCCGGCGGCGGCCAGGTGCGCCTCCTGGCCGGCGGCGATCTGCGCGCGCTCTTCGTCGGTCATCGACGGGTGCTGGTCGGGCGAGCGGTAGAAGAACAGCCACAGCACGACCCAGACCAGGCCGAACGCGCCGGTCAGCACGAAGGCCGCGCGCCAGTTCCAGGCCAGCACGGCCCACACCACCAGCGGCGGCGCCAGCACCGAGCCGATCGAGGCGCCGATGTTGAACACCCCGCCCGCGAAGCCGCGCTCCCTGGCCGGGAACCAGGTGGCCACGGTCTTCATGCCGGCCGGCTGGGCCGAGCCTTCAGCCAGGCCCAGGAACCCGCGCAGGACCGCAAAGCCCTGCCAGTTGTGGACCAGGCCATGGGCCATGGCGATCAGCGACCAGGCGGCGGCGAATATCGCAAACCCCGTGCGCAGGCCCAGGGTGTCGAGCACATAGCCGCAGGCCGGCTGCAGCATGATCCCCAGCTGAAAGGCGCTGGTGATCCAGGAATATTCCTTCACCGAGATGCCGAGGTCCTTCAGCACCGTCGGGGCCGCGATGCCCATGGTCGAGCGCGTCAGGTAGTTGACGATCGCGCCCAGCATGACCAGGCCGATGATCCACCAGCGCAGGGCTTTCAGTTTCGGCAAAAGCGGCTCCCCTCGGGCGCTGCTCTGGCCCGTTGAGTGTTACCGCTATCGTCGATGAGATCTGACGTCCACCCTGTCGTGGTCTGATATCACCCGGCCTTCTTGGGCAGCGGATGGCCGGCGGCCAGGGCCTTGGCGCGGCGGTTGACTCGGCTGGTGACGGAGGGGGTCTTCTTGCCAGCCTTGGCGGCGGGCTTGCCCTTGGCGTGGCTCTTCGAGCGCGAGTCCTTCTCGGCCGCCAGCTGCTGGAAGATGCGCATGTGCTTGTCCGCCCGCTCCTTGCAGTGGGCGTGCATGGCCTCAAGCTCCTTGTCGGTCAGCTTCTCGATGCCGATGAACTCGTCCTCGGCCGCCGTCGTGGCGCGGATCAACTCGTCCAGCTTGGTCTGCAAGGCCAGGCCGTCGCGGTTCTGGGTGTTCTGGATCAGAAACACCATCAGGAAGGTGATGATCGTCGTGCCGGTGTTGATCACCAGCTGCCAGGTCTCGGAGAACTTGAAGATCGGTCCGGTCACCGCCCACAGCAGCACGAAGGCGACGCAGATCAGGAAGGCGGGCGGACTACCCGTGGCCTTGGCCGTGACATTGGCGAATTTGGCGAACAGCTTGTCCACGAAGCGACCTCTCAGGAATCGCTCCAGTAACGCTTAGACGGGCGCGGAGGCTCCGCGCTGGGACGCCTGTTGATGCAGGATCTTGGCGCCGCGCCGCTCGACCTCGCCGACGAAGCGGTCCTTGCCGTCGGTGGCGCTGGTGGGCTCCCAAACGAAAACGCTCGTGCAGTCATGGGCCTGACCGATCTCACCCGCCAGCCCCAGGGCGTCGACATCGTCTTCCGCTGCTTCTGCGATGAAGGTCAGCGACACGCCGTCGGCGCGCCTGGGATAGAAGAGGTAGGTAGGCATGAAACGAGCTCCAGCCCTTCGAGCGGGAGCGGAAGCCGCAGCTTCATCTCTCAGTCACCAGCGCTCGAGGAATCCGTGCCAGTGATGTGTAGAGCTTAACACCCCGATTTGAGGAGCGCGAGGGAATACAGCCCAGCCTGATAATAAATGTTAGTCGTAAACCCGACATTCACGTCAGCGCGTCGCTTCTAAACCACCGAAATACATGATGAACAGGGGCCACCTCGAACAACTCTCAAGCAGAGTAATTTGAGTTTAATTTGAAATTCCAGGTGCGAGAACTACGCCATCAGCAAATACCTGCCGTTGCGCGCCTCTTCAGTGCGAAGAGCCGGACATGACGCGGCGACTGCGGCTTACTTGTAGCTGAGGGCCCAGCTGACAGTGATCGGCCCGGTCGCGCCGGCGGCGCCAGTACAGCTGGTCAAGGCCGTCATCGCGCCGGTCGGACTGCGATAGGCCTGCTCGTCGGCCAGGGCGCGGCTCGAGCAGGTCAGTCCCTCGACCTTGAAGCCGGTCACCTCGCCCGTCCCGAAGGTCGTGACCCCACCCTTGGTCTTCGCTTTGCCCGAGAAGCTGGCGAAGGCCAGGTCCACCGCCTTCACCGAAACACCCGGCTTGGGCGTGAAGACGTCCGTGCGGCGGATGCGGCCAGGCTCCAGGACATAGGTCGTCCTGACGCTGAAGCGGTCGTCGGCGACCGGGGCCTTCTGGCCCAGGCGGTCCAGCTGATCCTGGTCGTAGGTGACGGTGGTGCGCGCGCCCTGCCCCTCGACCTTCACGTGGGCGGCATAGGCCAGCGGGGCGAGCTGGGCGCCATCGGCCAGGGTGATACGCGGCAGAAGCTGCGGGAACACCCCATCGGCCACGCCCTGCAGCATCCCTGGCGAGAACGGGATCGGGTAGTACGGCGTGTTCATGTGCTGGCTGTCGCCGCCATTGATGATCGGCAGGGCGATCACCCGCTTCCCGTCGCGCAGCGTGACCACCAGCCGGTCGCTCTTGCCTTTCGCGAACCAGGTCACCGTCCGCTTGGGCAGCTTGTCGAGCCAGGCGCCAAAGCCGGGATCCGGCGCTTTGTCCTTGAAGCCCAGCTCGTTCCAGATCGCGCTGGTGTAGATGTATTGCCGGCCCAGGCTCAGGTTCTCGCCCAGGATCCGGTGCTTGCCGCGATAGGCGTCCGTGCGGCGGCCATGATCCCACAGGTTCACCGAGCCCATCTTGGGATCGAACCAGAAGCCCATGTAGCGGGCCGCGACGCGCGCGCTGAACGCGTAGCCCATCGCCTTTTCTTCCGGCGTCAGCACGTCCAGCTTGGCCGCGGCGGTCAGCACTTCCAGGAAGGCCGTCTCGCCATAGGTTCCGATGCTGCGCCCGTACTCGAAGCCCTCGCCGCGCAGGTTCAGGCGCGGCAGCATGAGATCGACCGACCGGCGCAGCCAATGACGCACCTCGGGCGTGGCGGGCATGCCGGCCTCGATCAGGCGGTGGCTGATCTCGCCGATCAGCAGCACCGAATAGCGGTCGAAGCGCCCGTCGCCATCGGTCTCGTCGGCGAAGCCGTATTCGCCCGAATACTTGCGATAGTGGTCCAGCGTCTTGCCCAGCAGGGCCTCGCTGGCCGAGGCGTCCTCCCAGCCCAGGCGATAGCGCAGCCGCGCCACGCTGAAGGCCACGCCGTAATAGTTGTTGGGCAGGTTGATCAGCGTCAGGTCGTCTGTACGGACGAAACGCCGCCAGTCCAGCTTGGCCTTCAGCTTCTCCAGGGTCGCCGGCGCGATCGCCTGATCCAGCAGGCCGGCGTCCTTCAGCATGTGGATCGCCTGGCAGTAGTAGTAGATGCCCCAGGTGTCGTTGGGGTCGTCGACGGTCAGGTCGGCGATCTGGCGATAGGCGGCCAGGTAGCGCTGGAACTTCGGGTCCGTGCGCGGGGTGTCGACGATCAGGTAGGCCAGGCCGATGGCGATCTTGCCGGGCAGGAACTTGTCGTCGGCCTCGAACACCTTGACCCCGTCCAGGGTCATGTCGCGCTTCTCGGCGAGAAGCTTTTCCAGCAGCACCGCCGTCTGCGGCAGCAGGCGCGTCTCCACCGTCTGGTTCATCGGCGCGACGGCGCCGGCATAGAGCGGGCCGCGCGGCCCCTGCTCAGCGGCTAGGGCGGGCGCGGCGACCGCCAGGGCCGCCGCCGTCAGCAGGAGAAGCTTGCGCACGTTTAAGTGGCCTTACCAGTTGAACATGGTCCCGTCCTGCAGACGGTTCACCGGCAGGTACGCGCGCTTGTATTCGTACTTCCCGGCCAGTTCCTCGTCGATGTCGACGCCCAGGCCCGGCTTGTCGCCCGGATGCAGCATGCCGTCGTTGAAGGTGTAGGCGTGCGGGAAGACGGCGTCCGTCTCCGGCGTGTGGCGCATGTATTCCTGCAGGCCGAAGTTCGGGATCGACATGTCGAAGTGCAGGGCCGCGGCCATGGTGATCGGCGACAGGTCGGTGGCGCCGTGGCAGCCGGTCTTGACGTGGTGCAGGTCGGCGAAGGCGGCGATCTTCTTCAGGTTGCTGATGCCGCCCGCGTGCAGGACGGTGGCGCGCAGATAGTCGATCAGTTGCTCTTCGATCAGCTGCTTGGCGTCCCAGACATGGGCGAAGATCTCGCCGACGGCCAGCGGCGTCGTCGTGTGCTGACGGATAATCCGGAAGCCGGCCTGGTTCTCGGCCGGGACCGAGTCTTCCAGCCAGAACAGGCGGTAGGGCTCCAGGTCCTTGCCCAGGCGGGCGGCCTCGATCGGGGTCAGGCGATGGTGGACGTCGTGCAGCAGGTGGACGTCCCAGCCCAGCACCTCGCGCGCCTTCTCGAACAGCTGCGGCACATGCTTCAGATAGGCCGAGGTCGACCACAGGTTCTCGGTCGGCAGATTGCCGTCGGCCGGCTCGTAGAACATCTTGTCGCCGGAGACGCCGTAGGTGCTGTTCAGGCCCGGCACGCCGGTCTGCAGGCGGATGGCCTTGTAGCCCATGGCCTTGTACTTCACCGCCTCGGCGATGGTGTCGTCGATGGTCTCGCCATTGGCGTGGCCGTAGACGGTGACGCCCGTGCGGCACGCACCGCCCAGCAGCTGATAGACCGGCAGGCCCGCGACCTTGCCCTTGATGTCCCACAGCGCCATGTCGACGGCGGCCAGGGCCGTCATGGCCCCCCGGCCGCCGCGCCAGTACCAGCCGCGA
>JAEXJH010000621.1 GCA_023445955.1 Pseudomonadota bacterium | reverse complement strand
CCGGCCCCCGCGGTGTGGACGTAGCCTGGGAACAACCCAGCCACGCGCCCCGGCCTCACGGCGGGGGCGTTTTGCTTTGCGCCACCTCCTGCGGCGTCTCGACAGCTGCGCACCCTCTGGTAGAGTTCCCCGCGGTAGGGGGAGTTCGCGTGATCAAGATCTTGTTGGCCGCCTGCGCGGCCTGTGTCGCCGTGATGTCCGGTTCGGCCTTCGCCGCCGAGACCTCGGACCTGGCCATCTATGGCCGCCTGCCCCAGTACGAAGAGGTCAAGGTCTCTCCGGACGGCTCGAAGCTGGCCATGGTCATGACCAATGGCGACGAGCGCTTCGTGATCGTGCGCACCGTCGCCGGCCAGCAGCTGGCCGGCGTCAGGGCCGGGACGACCAAGCTCCGCGGCCTGACCTGGGCCGGCGAGGATCACCTCATTCTGGTGTCCTCCCAGACGACCGAGGTCTTTGACCTGCAGGGTCCGGCCCGAGAATATTTCATGGCCCTGGACTTCAACCTGGCGACCAAGAAGCAGAGCCTGCTGCTGCGCTCGCAGCCCAACGCCATGAACGTGATCCTGGGCTCGCCTATGGTCCGCACGCTCAAGGGCCAGACCGTCGTCTTCCTGGAAGGCGTGCACTTCGAGGCCACCACCGGCCTGGACGCCCTGTTCCGGGTCAATCTGAAGGACGGCTACACCAAGCTGATCGACGGCGCCCGCTTTGACACCGACGGCTGGCTGGTCGACGCCGCCGGCGAGCCGGTCGCCCAGTCGCTGTACGACGGCAAGAAGGGCCGCTGGAGCCTGCTGATGAAGATCGGCGGCAACTGGAAGAAGGTCGACGAAGCCGACTCCCCGATGGGCTCGTACGGCATTTCGGGCTTCGGCCGCGACGGCAAGTCGGTGCTGGTCTGGCGCAGCGACGACAAGAACAGGGACTTCCTGCGCGAATATCGCGGCGTCGATCAGCACGAGGACCTGCCCGGCGACCTGCCGCTGGACGGCCTGGTGCACGATCCCGACACCCTGGCCCTGCTGGGCGGCTACCAGCTGAAGGGCGACGACCTCACCTACACCTTCTTCGATCCGGCCGCGCAGAAGACCTGGAACTCGGTGGTCAAGGCCTTCCCGGGCGAGCGCGTCACCCTGGCCTCATGGTCGAAGAACCGCCGCCGGGTCGTCGTCCGCGTCGACTCGCCCATCGAAGGGCCGGCCTTCGCCTTCGTCGATCTCGACACCAAGCAGGCCGCCTGGCTGGGCGACATCTACAAGGACGTCAGCAGCAAGACGATCTCGCCGGTGCGCTCGATCAAGTACAAGGCCGCCGACGGCCTGGAGATCAGCGGCTACCTGACCTTGCCCAAGGGGCGTGATCCCAAGAACCTGCCGCTGGTCGTCCTGCCGCACGGCGGTCCCGAAGGCCGCGACGAGCCCGGCTTCGACTGGTGGAGCCAGGCCCTGGCCTCGCGCGGCTACGCCGTGCTGCAGCCCAATTTCCGCGGTTCGGAGGGCTTTGGCTGGGACTTCGTCAAGGCCGGGTTCGGCGAGTGGGGCCGCAAGATGCAGACCGACCTGTCGGACGGCGTCCGCGATCTGGCCAAGCAGGGGATCATCGACCCGAAGCGAGTCTGCGTGGTCGGCGCCAGCTATGGCGGCTACGCGGCCCTGGCCGGAGCGACCCTGGACAAGGGCGTCTATCGCTGCGCCGTTTCCGTGGCGGGCGTGGCCGACCTCAAGAAGTTCCTGCTGACCAACATCCGCAACAACAACGGCGAGGCCGGCGCCTCGCAGCGCTACTGGCTGCGGTTCATGGGCGCGGATGGAGCCAAGGACCCGGACCTGAACGCCATCTCGCCCGCCCAGCAGGCGGCCAAGGTCGACATCCCGATCCTGCTGATCCACGGCAAGGACGACACAGTGGTCCGCTACGACCAGAGCCAGGCCATGGCCGACGCCCTGAAGAAGGCCGGCAAGCCGTTCCAGTTCATCACCCTGGATGGCGAGGACCACTGGTTGTCGCGCGGCGCGACCCGGCAGAAGATGCTGAACGAGACGGTCGCCTTCGTCGAAAAAAACAATCCTCCGAAGTGAAGAACCCACAGTGCTCAAAACTGTTCTGACCGCCGGCGCGGCGGCCTTCTTCGCTGTCGCCGCGCCTGTCGCCGCGGCCGACAAGCCCAGTCTCGCCGCCTACGGCGCGCTGCCCAGCATCGAGGCCGTCGAGATCTCGCCGGACGGCTCGAAGCTGGCGGTGGTCACCACGGACGGCCAACAGCGCTTCCTGACCGTGCGCAAGACCGAGGGCGGCGCGATCACGGGCTTGAAGCTGGGCGCGGCCAAGCTGCGCAACCTGCGCTGGGCGGGCGAGAAGGACATCGTCTTCGTCACCTCGGAAGCCGTGCGCGGCGCGGGCACGGTCGGCCCGGCGCGCGAATACTTCCAGGCCGTCGACTATGACCTGGTCGGCCGGAAGCAGAAGCCGCTGCTGCACGGCGAAAAGGACACGATGAACATCGTCGTCCAGCCGCCTCATGTCCGCGTGGTCGACGGCGACCCGATCGCCTTCCTGGAGGGCGTCTATTTCATGCGAGGCCAGGGCGCCGACACCCTGTTCCGCACCAATCTGAAGACCGGGACCCTCCGCCGCCTGGACATCGGCGCGCGCTACGGCACGGACGCCTGGCTGATCGACGCCGCCGGCGAGCCGCTGGCCCAGACGACCTATGACGGCAAGACGGGGCGCTGGACCCTGCTGATGCGCGAGGCGTCCAACTTCAAGACGGTCGATGAGGTCGATGCGCCCACCGGGTCGTTCGGCCTGTCGGGCCTGGGTCGCGACGGCAAGTCGGCGCTGGTCTGGCGCACGGGCCAGAACGGCGAGAACATCCTGCGTGAATACGCGGTCTCCGGCGCCGCGCAGGACGTGCCGGGCGGCCCCTATGCCGGCGTGGTCCACGACCCGGCCAGCCTGGCCCTGATCGGCGGCTACCATCTGGAGGACGATGCGCCGCGCTACACCTTCTTCGACCCGGCCGTGCAGAGCGCGTGGAACAAGGTCAGTGCGCCGTTCAAGGGCGACAGGGTCTTCCTGCACGCCTGGTCGAACGACCGGCGCAGGGTCGTGGTGCGCGTGGAATCCGCCACCGAGGGGCCGGCCTATGCGTTGGTCGACCTCAACACCCATCACGGCGGCTATCTGGGGCCGGTCTACAAGGGCGTCACCCCGCAGATGATCTCGCCGGTGACGTCGATCACCTACAAGGCCGCCGATGGCCTGGAGATCAGCGCCTATCTGACCCTGCCGCGCGGCCGGGAGGCCCGGAACCTGCCCCTGATCGTCGTGCCGCATGCCGACCCGCAAGGCCGCGACACGGCCGACTTCGACTGGCTGAGCCAGGCCCTGGCCTCGCGCGGCTATGCGGTGCTGCGTCCGAACTATCGCGGCTCCGAAGGTTTCGGCGCGGACTTCGTCAAGGCCGGCTTCGGCGAGTGGGGCAAGAAGATGCGGACCGACCTGTCGGATGGCGTCCGCGCGCTGGCCGCTCAGGGCGTCGTCGATCCCAGGCGGGTCTGCATCCTGGGTCAGGCCTATGGCGGGTCCGCAGCCTTGGCCGGGGCGGCGCTGGACAAGGGCGTATATCGTTGCGCCGTCTCGGTGGCGGGTCCGACCGACCTCGTTCAAATGCGACAGAGCCTTCTGAATCCCGACCCGATCTGCGGCCAGAGCTCGACCTTCGTCAGGGCCGGCGTACGGGGCAGCTATGAGTGCTCGACGGCCATCACCGCCCTGCCCGATCCCGGTCGCATCCTGGCGGCCAATATCGACGAGGATCGGCGGCAGACCTCGCCGCGCGGCTGGCTGCGCTATACGGGCGGCGATCTGGCGGCCGTCTCGCCGGTCAGGCTGGCCGACCGCATCGACATCCCCGTGCTGCTGATTCATGGCCACGACGACACCGTCGTGCCCTTCGAGCACGGCCAGGCCATGGCCGACGCGCTGAAGAAGGCCGGCAAGCCGGTCAGCCTGGTCGCGCTGGAGAACGAGGACCACTGGCTCTCGCACGGCGAAACGCGGCTGAAGATGCTGACCGAGGCCGTCGCTTTCCTCGAAAAGAACAACCCGCCCGACTGACTGCGGCGTTTGGCTGATCGCCAAGGCCGGGGTTCGGGCGTAAACCGCGCGTCCTGATGTCCGAACCTGCCCACAGCACCCGCGCCCTGGCCGTCCTGCTCCTGGTTGTCTTCATCAACCTGGTGGGCTTTGGCGTGGTCATCCCGCTGCTGCCGTTCTACGCCAAGGCGATGAACGCCGCCCCGTGGCAGGTGACGACCATGTTCGCCGCCTACAGCCTGGGCCAGTTCTTCGGCGAGCCGTTCTGGGGCCGGATGTCCGACCGCATCGGCCGGCGGCCGGTGCTGATCGTCACCATCATCGCCAACACCCTGGCCTATATCGCCCTGGCCTTCGCCCCGAACATCTGGATCGCCATGGCCGTGCGCCTGGTCGGCGGGTTTGGCAGCGGCAACATCTCGACCATCCAGGGCTACATGGCCGACGTCACCCCGCCCGAGAAGCGGGCCGGCCGCATGGGCCTGCTGGGTTCGGCGTTCGGCGCCGGCTTCGTCATCGGTCCGGCCCTGGTCATGGTCATCCACCCGGGCGCGGGACATGTGGGCTATCAGCTGCCGCTGTTCCTGGCCGCCGCCATGGCGGGCTTAGCGGCGCTTGGCGTCATCCTGTTCGTGAGCGAGAGCCGCGCCCCGTCCGCACCGGGCGCGCTCCAGCCCCGCCGGCGCGAGGCGCTGACCGCCGCCGCCGCCCACCCGATCCTGTCGCGCGTGCTGCTCGTCACCCTGATCTCGACCGGCGCCTTCGCGGGCATGGAGGCGGTGTTTGGCCTCTATGCCGACGCCCGCTTCGGCTGGGGACCGCGCCAGGTGGCGGCGTGCTTTGCGATCATCGGCGTCATCGCTTCGCTGGGCCAGGGCCTGCTGACCGGACGGCTGGCCCGGCGCTTCGGCGAGGGACGCGTGCTGACCACGGGCCTGTCGATCATCGCACTCACCCTGCTGATCACGCCGTTCATCCCCAGCCCGCCCGTGGCCGTGGTCGCGGTGGCCTGCACGGCCTTTGGCCAGTCGCTGGTCTTCCCCTGCGTGGCGGCCCTGATCTCGCGCGCCAGCCCGCCGGACCAGCAAGGGCAGATGCTGGGCCTGAACATGGCCGCCGGCTCCCTGGCGCGCATCGCAGGGCCGCTGCTGGCCGGTCCGCTATTCGGCATCGCCCTCGGCGGCCCCTACTGGTTCGGCGCGGCCCTGATGGTTCCGGCGATCTTCTTCGCCGTGACGATCGTTCACAGGACGAAAGCGGCGGCCTAAGTGCTTGCCAGGACCGAGTCTTTCCTGTAGCAACGCCGCCTTTCCGGAACCGCCTGGCCAATTGGCATGCCATGGCGGTTCGTCATGCTTCTAGAGGACGGGGCGCAAGCTCCGACGCGAAATGCCTAAGTTGAAGACCAAGTCGGGCGCTAAGAAGCGCTTCAAGATCACGGCCACGGGTAAGCTGAAAGCCGGCGTCGCCGGCAAGCGCCACCGTCTTATCGGCCACAACGGCAAGTACATCCGCCAAAACCGCGGAACGAAGGTGATGAGCGAGGCTGACGCCAAGACCATCCGTTCGTACCTGCCCTACGGCCTTTAAGAGGAGCGCTGACACATGGCTCGCGTTAAACGTGGCGTCGTTGCTCACGCCAAGCACAAGAAGGTTCTTGAACAGGCGAAGGGCTTCTACGGCCGCCGCAAGAACACCATCCGCACCGCCAAGGCCGCCGTCGATAAGGCCGGTCAATACGCCTACCGTGACCGCAAGGTGCGCAAGCGCGCCTTCCGTTCGCTGTGGATCCAGCGCATCAACGCTGGCGCGCGTATCGAAGGCTTCACCTACTCGCAGTTTATCCACGGCCTGGACGTGGCGGGTGTCGTGATCGACCGTAAGGTCCTCGCCGACATCGCGGGCAACGACCCGGCTGCGTTCAAGGCTATCGCTGACAAGGTCCGCGCTGCCCTGGCCTAAGGATATTTGAGCTCTTCTGAGTTCTATCGATCCTGAAAAGCCCTCCGGCGCGAGCCGGAGGGCTTTTTGCTGCGCGTTTCCTTGGCGTGGCGGGACGCTTCCCGGTTTCACCAATCATCAAAACCGCCTAGACGGATGCCCGTCATGACCGATCTCAACACCCTCGAATCCGACGTCCTGGCCCAGGTGGCCGGCGCCGCGGACCTCCAAGCGCTAGACGCCGTCCGCGTGGCCGCCGTCGGCAAGACCGGCTCCGTCTCGGGCCTGCTCAAGACCCTGGGCGCGATGAGCCCCGAGGAGCGCAAGGACCGCGGCGCGGCAATCAACGCCCTGCGCGACAAGGTCACCACCGCCATCGCCGAGAAGAAGGCCGGCCTGGAGGCCGCCGAGCTCGACGCGCGCCTGGCCAGCGAGACGCTGGACCTGTCCCTGCCCGCCCCGCATCGCCGCAAGGGCAGCGTCCACCCGACCATGCAGACCATGGACGAGATGGTCGCCATCTTCGCCGAGATGGGCTTCGCCGTGGCCGAGGGTCCGGACATCGAGGACGACTTCCACAACTTTACGGCCCTGAACTTCCCGCCCAAGCACCCGGCCCGCGAGATGCACGACACCTTCTTCTTCAATACGAAGGAGACCGGTGAGCGCATGCTGCTGCGCACCCACACCAGCCCCGTGCAGGTGCGGACCATGGTCAGCCAGAAGCCGCCGATCCGCATCATCGCGCCGGGCCGCACCTATCGCGTGGACAACGACGCCACCCACACCCCGGTGTTCCACCAGGTCGAGGGCCTGGTGATCGACAAGGGCATCCACATGGGCCATCTGAAGTGGACCCTGGAGACCTTCCTGGCGCGGTTCTTCGAGACCGACGCGGTCACCACACAGTTCCGCCCGCACCACTTCCCGTTCACCGAGCCGTCGGCCGAGATGGACGTACAGTGCGATCGCTCGGGCGGCGAGATCAAGATCGGCCAGGGCACGTCGTGGCTCGAGATCCTGGGCTGCGGCATGGTTCACCCGAACGTGCTGCGCGCCTGCGGCATCGATCCCGACGAGTACCAGGGCTTCGCCTTCGGCATGGGCGTCGATCGCCTGGGCATGCTGAAATACGGCATGCCGGACCTGCGCGACATGTGGTCGTCGGACGTCCGCTGGCTGTCGCACTACGGCTTCAGCGCCTTCGCCGCGCCGAACGCCGCCTCGGGCCTGAGCTGAGACCAGAACGATGAAATTCACCCTCTCCTGGCTCAAGGATCACCTTGAGACCACCGCCACCGTCCCCGAGATCGTCGCGGCCATGACCATGGCCGGGCTCGAGGTCGAGCACGTCACCGATCCGGCGACCAAGTTGGCCCCCTTCACGGTCTGCAAGATCGTCGAGGCCGCCCGCCACCCCAACGCCGACCGTCTCCAGGTCTGCCAGGTCGACACCGTCGACGGCCGCAAGGAGATCGTCTGCGGCGCGCCGAACGCCCGTCCGGGCCTGACGACCATCTACGCCCCGATCGGCGCCTATGTGCCCGGCCTGGACGTGACCCTGGTCGAGAAGCCGGTGCGCGGCGTCGTCTCGAACGGCATGCTCTGCTCGGCCGCCGAGCTGGAATACGCCACCGAGAGCGACGGCATCATGGAGCTGCCCGACGCCCTGCCGGTCGGCGCCTCGGCCGTCGACGCCCTGGGCCTGGAAGCCGTCATCGACTTCGAAGTGACGCCCAACCGTCCCGATTGGCTGGGCGTCGTGGGCATCGCCCGCGACCTAGCCGCAGCCGGCGTGGGCAAGCTGAAGGACGTCTCGATCGCGGCGATCCCCGGCACGTTCGTCTCGCCGATCACCGTCAAGGTCGATGGCGACGCCTGCCCGGTGTTCGCCGGTCGCTACATCCGCGGCGTCAAGAACGGCCCCTCGCCCAAGTGGCTGGCCGACCGCCTGACTGCCATCGGCCTGCGCCCGATCAACGCCCTGGTCGATGTCACCAACCTGATCTCGTACGACCGCGCCCGCCCGCTGCACGTCTATGACGCGGCCAAGCTGTCGGGGACCGAGATCTCGACGCGCCTGGGCCGCCATGGCGTGAACGGCGATGAGCACCTGATCGCGCTGGACGGCAAGACCTACGAGCTGACCCCGGAGATGTCGGTCATCGCCGACGCCTCGGGCGAGCGCCCGATCGGTCTGGGCGGCGTCATGGGCGGCGAGAGCACCGGCTGCTCGGACGAGACCACCGACGTCTTCGTCGAGAGCGCCTGGTTCGACCCGATCCGCACGGCCCAGACCGGCCGCGCCACCGGCATCGCCAGCGACGCCCAGTACCGCTTCGCCCGCACGGTCGACACCGGCTCGCTGGTCCCCGGCATCGAACTGGCCACCAAGCTGATCCTGGAACTCTGCGGCGGCGAGCCGTCGGAAGTGCTGTTGGTCGGCGAGGCCCTGCCCGCCCCGGCGCCCGTGTTGTTCGACCCGGCCTATGTCGGCCAGCTGTCGGGCCTGGAGATCGAGCCGAGCAAGTCGCTGCAGATCCTGCGCGACCTGGGCTTCAGCATCGATCCGCCCAAGGACGTTTCGGCCGCCGACTTCGTCACCCATGCCGAGAGCGTTGTCTGCGTGACCCCGCCGACCTTCCGCCGCGACGTGGAAGGCAAGGCCGACCTAGTGGAAGAAGTCGCCCGCATCGCCGGCTACGGCGCCCTGCCCTCGACGCCGCTGCCGGAAGTTCCGCGCGCGGTGGGCGGCATCCTGACCGCCAAGCAGGCGCGTGGTCGTACGGCTCGCCGTGCGCTCGCGGCCGCCGGCTATTCGGAAGCCGTGACCTTCAGCTTCACCAGCCGCAAGACGGCCGAGCTGTTCGGCGGCGGCCAGCCAGAGCTGCTGCTGGCCAACCCGATCGCTTCGGAGCTGGACTGCATGCGCCCGTCGCTGCTGCCCAACCTGATCGACGCGGCCGGCCGCAACGCCCGCCGGGGCTTCCCCGACGCCGCCCTGTTCGAGATTGGCCCGACCTTCCACGGCGAGCGCCCCAACGACCAGCGCACCGTGGTCTCGGCCATCCTGGTTCCGAAGGCGCCGCGCGGCTGGGACAAGGCCGCGCAAGGCGACGTCTTCACCGTGAAGGCCGACCTGCTGGCCCTGTTCGAAGAGCTGGGCGCGCCCGTCGCCTCGCTGCAGACGGCGCAAGGCTCGGCCTCGTCGTGGTGGCACCCGGGTCGCTCGGCCCGCCTGCAGCTGGGTCCCAAGGCGGTGATGGCCGAGTTCGGTGAAATCCACCCGGCGGTGCTGAAAGCGCTCGACGTGGCCGGTCCCGTCTACGGCTTCGAGATCACCCTGGAGGCGATCCCCGAGCCGAAGAAGAAGGCGATCAAGACCCGCCCGGCGTTCTCGCCCTCGACGCTGATGCCGCTGACCCGCGACTTCGCGTTCGTGGTCGAGAAGGCCAAGGCCGCTGGCGACCTGGTCAAGGCCGCGCTCGGCGCCGACAAGGCGCTGATCACAGCCGCGCGCGTGTTCGACGTCTATGAGGGCCCCGGCGTGCCGGAGGGCTTCAAGTCGGTGGCGATCGAGGTCGTCGTGCAGCCGCGCGAGGCCACCCTCACCGACGCCGAGATCGAGGCCCTGTCTGCCAAGGTCTTGGCGGCGGCCGAGAAGGTAGGCGGCAAGCTGCGAAGCTGAGTCTAAAAGGGGGACCGCTAGCGCTGTCCCCCTCCACCGCCTTTCGGCGGTCCCCTCCCCCAAGAGGGGGAGGAGAGAATTCTCCGCCCCGTTTGGGGGCGGACAGACCTGCGCAGCAGGTCAGGTGGGGGCCTGTGCTGAGTTTTCAGGCGCCCACCGCCAATTCTTACCCCAGGCCGCGACCGATCGCCCGCTCTTCAGGCAAGACCTTGCGCAAGCGCCAACGCCACGCTACCTGTATCAAGCGCTAACTGGATTCATCGCTTCCACATGCAATCGACCTTCGCCTTCGCCGCCTTCGTGACCACCGGCCTCGCCGCCGTGGCTGCGATGTCGTGCGCCGTGGCGATGTGGAATATGATTAACACCCAGATTAAAACCGTTCCCATTCGGACGGGGCAAAATCGGCGCAAGCAGCGGTAGGAAACCTACCAAAACCAAAGCCGAAGGATCGCAAGATCTCCAAAAGCCCCGCTCCCACGAGCGGGGTTTTTTGTTGCGCGCTCCATCGGTCCTCCAAGTCTCTCTCATGCACAGGACCAACGCCAATGAGCTACCTGCCCTCCCCACCATCCTTCCATAGCGACCAGGAAGGCGTCACCGTCCACCAACTGCTGCTGGCCGCCCAGGACGCCCCCAGCGCGCTAGAAGCTGTGCGCCAGGGCCTGGCCGACAGCGGCGCCGAGCTTTGCGGCCTGACGATGAAGCCGGTCGGCCAGATCGTCGAAGCCTCGCTGAAGGTGCGCCACCTGGGCGACCAGGCCGCCCGCCTGCTGGCCCGTGACCTGGCCGCCTGGCCCGGTGTCAATTCGGCCTCGGTCGAACACCAGTGGTTCCGACCGTGAGCGACCTCGTAGACGCCGCCAAACCCGAGGAAGAGAAACGCCGTCTCTTCCTCGTCACCGCCGAAGACACGCCTGACGCCCTCATGCGGGTGCTGGGCGTGGCTTCTGTGCAGCAGGCCCGCCTGCGCGCCCTGTCCGCCGCTCCCGAGGGTCAGCACATGACCATTAGGCTCGAGATCGACGACCAGGGCGACGACCGGGCGCAGGTGCTGGCTTCGCGCCTGGCCGCCTGTCCCAGCGTGCGCGGCGTCGGTTTCGGTTGGCGGGCGTAACCTTTCGGCGCTCTCTTACGTATCTAAGTCCGAGTCCGCTTCTGGAGAGACTTCGATGCGTCGCCTGCTTGCCCTTCTGGCCACCCTATTCGCCCTCACTGGCGTCAGCGCCTCCGCCGCCGCGACGCTGAAAACCGAGACCGCCGTGTTCGCCGGCGGCTGCTTCTGGTGCATGGAGCACGACATGGGGGGCATCCCCGGCGTGCTGAAGGTCGAGAGCGGCTACACCGGCGGCCACGTCAAGAACCCGACCTATCGCGACGTCACCAGCGAACGCAGCGGCCACTATGAGTCCGTGCGCGTCACCTATGACCCGGCCAAGCTGGACTACGGCTTCCTGCTGTATCGCTACTGGAAGCTGGTCGACCCGACCGACGACGGCGGCCAGTTCTGCGACCGCGGTCCGTCCTACCGACCAGCCGTCTTCGTCACCCCCGGCCAGCGCCCGATCGCCGAGAAGTCGCAAGCCGAGGCCGCCAAGCGCCTGAAGTCCGGCACGATGAAGGCCCAGATCCTGCCGCTGCAGGTCTTCTACCCTGCCGAGGAATACCACCGCGACTACGCCAAGCGGCACGCGCTGGACTACAATCTGTACCGCACGGGCTGTGGCCGCGACGCCCGCCTGAAGCAGGTCTGGGGCGGCTAAGTTTCAGCTCAACCTAGCCTAGACTCCGCCGCAATCCCGTGTTGTTTTACTCTTGTAAACACACGGGAGGACGTCGATGCACCGTCGCGCTCTGCTGGCCTCGGCCGGCCTGCTGCTGGTTCCCCTCTCGGCCCATGCGCAAGCAGCCCGTGAGATTTCGGTCACCATCTACAATTCCGACCTGGCGCTGGTGGAAGACAGCCGCTCGCTGGACCTGAAGGCCGGCCGCCAGAAGCTGGAATTCAAGGACGTCTCGGCCCAGATACGCCCCGAGACGGTCAGCCTGTCGGCCCCCGGCGTTAGCATCCTGGAGCAGAACTTCGATTACGACCTGCTGACCCCCGACAAGCTGATGCAGAAGGCGGTCGGCCAGCAGGTGAAGATCGTTCGCACCAATCCCGGCGACGGCAAGGAGACTACCGAAGTCGCCACCGTCCTGGCCGCCAACGGCGGCGTGGTGCTGAAGATCGGCGACCGCATCGAAGTGCTGCGCGACGACGGCGTCCCGACCCGCGTGATCTTCGACAAGGTGCCCGAGACCCTGCGCGCCCGCCCGACCCTATCGGTCAGCGTCGACGCCGCCAATGCCGGTCCGCGCCAGGCCAAGCTAAGCTACCTGACCTCGGGCCTGTCGTGGAAGGCCGACTATGTCGCCCTGTTCGACGAGGCCAAGAGCGCGCTCGATCTGCAGGGCTGGATCACGCTGTCCAACACCTCGGGCACGCCGTTCGAGAACGCCAAGACCCAGCTGGTCGCTGGCGATGTCAGCCAGCTGACCTCGACCAACAGCTATCGCCCCAATCGCGGTCGCGGCGTCGCGGGCGTGGTGAGCGCGGGCACGGAAAGCGGCACGGGCGAGCGGATCGCCGACTACTACATCTATCCCCTGCCCGAGCGGACCACGATCGCCTCTAACCAGAACAAGCAGGTCGGCTTCCTGTCGGCCCAAGGCGTGGCGGCCAAGAAGGTCTACGAAGTGCGCGAGGGCTGGTTCTCCACACAGGCCGAGCCGGTCAAGGCCGTGGTCGCCATCCAGTTCAGCAACGCGCGGCTGGCGGGCCTGGGCAGCCAGCTGCCGGCCGGCGTCATGCGCGTCTACATGCGCGATGCGGCGGGCGATCCGAAGTTCGTCGGCGAGAACGCCATCGGCCACACCCCGGCCGGTTCGGAGCTGTCGATCAAGACCGGCGAGGCCTTCGACGTTTCCAGCCAGCAGACCCTGGTGGCCGAGAGCCGCGTCTCCAAGCGCCGCACGCGCTACGAGATGAAGTACCTGCTGCGAAACGCCAAGGACGAGCCGGTGACCGTCGAGCTGCGCCAGGGCGGCCTGTGGCGCGAGAACGAGGTCAAGGCCGAGAGCCTGAAGAGCCGCCGCATCGACGCCGCCACCCTGGGCTGGAGCGTGCCGATCCCGGCCAATGGCGAGACGGTGCTGACCTTCACGGTCGAGACGGAGTGGTGATCATGCGCGCCCTCGTCGGCGCGCTCGCTCTCGCCGCCGCGCTGCCAACTCATGCCGCGACCATCGCTTCGCCCGCGCCCGAGCGCGTCGCGGTGACGCTCTATCGCGATGGCGTCGGGCCGTTTCAGACGCTGAGCAGCTGGCAGCGCGCCCAGGCCGCAGAGCGCGGCCTGATCCTGGTCACCGAGACCCGCATCCTCGACCTGCCGGCTGGCCGCCATACCGTCCGCTTCGACGGCGTCGCCGAGGGCCTGATCCCGCAGAGCGCCGCGGTCGAGGGCCTGCCGGGCAAGGCGGTCGAGCGCAACTACGACTACGCCCTGCTCAGCCCTGGAACCCTGGTCGAGCGCGCGTTGGGCCAGCCGATCCAGGTGGTGCGCACCAACCGCAAGACCGGCCGTCAACAAACGGTCGACGCCACCCTGCTGCAGGGTCCGAATGGCCTGATGGTTCGCACCAACGACGGTGTCGAGGCCTTGGGCTGCTCTGGCGGTCCCGAGCGCCTGGTGCTGTCGTCGGTCCCCGACGGCCTTACCGACAAGCCCAGCCTCTCGACCATCGTCGACGTCCCCTCGCCCACACGCGTGAAGCTGACGCTGTCCTACCTAGCGCTGGGTGTGAACTGGCAGGCCGACTACGTCGCGCGCATCCATCCGGACGGCAAGCGGCTGGACCTCACGGGCTGGCTGACCCTGGTCAACAGCAGCGGCAGCCAGTTCGCCGACGCCAAGACCCAGGCCGTCGCCGGCAAGCTTTCGCGCCAGTACGTCCGTGTCGACAAGGGCCAGGCGACCTCGATCCGCAGGGCGTGCTGGCCGATGGACACCACGCACTATGTCGACCAGCCCGTCGCGCCGCCCGTCCTGTCCGAAGCGCCGCCCCTGCCGATCCCGATGGTCGCACGACGCGCCGAGTCGATGGCGTTTGCGGGCGCACCTGCCCCGCCACCGCCGCCTCCCCCGCTGGCCGAGCAATCGAACCTGGGCGACTACAAGCTCTATACCCTGCCGACGCCGGTCACCCTGAACCCACGCCAGACCAAACAGGTGGCGTTCCTCGATCAGAAGGATGTCGCCTTCCAGCGGCTCTATGTGGTGACGGTCAACCCATGGGACCGCGGCGGCGAAGCCTTCCGCGCGCCGGCCGTGACCCTGCGCCTCGAGAACAAGACCTCAAACGGCCTGGGCAAGCCCCTGCCCTCCGGCGCGCTGTCGGCCATGGAGACCGTAGACGGTCGGCCGACTTTCGCCGGCGAACAGGCCGTGCGCGACGTCGCCGTCGGCGAGCCGCTGGACCTGGTCATCGGCCAGGCGATGGGCATCCTGGCCCGGCCGCGCCTGGTCGCCGAGGAGAAGCTGAAGAAGGGCCGCGTGCGCCGGACCTACGAGGTCGATCTCTCCAACGCCAAGACCATCCCGGTGACGGTCGAAGTGCGGCAGAACCCGAACCTGCCAACCTTCAAGGTGGCGGCCGAACAGCAGAAGCACGACATCCGCCAGGGCATGGTCGCCTGGCGCGTGACGCTGGATCCCAATCAGTCGCGCACCTTCAGCTACGCGATCGAATACGGCGGCTAGAGGGGCATCCAGCGGCGTTTGCGGCTGTAGCCGAGATAGCCGACGTTCGCCCCCAGACGCAGGCCGACGCCGGCGCGGATCGGGGCCAGGGTGATCTCGTCGGCCTTCTGGTAGTTCACGCCCAGGCCGCCGATCAGATAGGCGCTGCCCTCCACGCCGGGGAAGCGGCGGAAGATGGCGTCCGGGTACTGCAGGTTATAGCAGAGGGTGAAGACGCGGCTGGCGTTGCCGCCCCAGTCCCAGCCCACCGTCGGGCCCTGCCAGAAGGTCTCCAGCGTCGGGCGGCCCTTCATATAAAGCAGGCCGCGGCCGTAGCGCAGGCCGGCCACGAATGCGCCCGAACCCTCTTCACCGGCGATGTAGCCGGTGGGCTGGCCCCGCTCCTTGAAGATCTTCTCGATCGCCGCGCCGGCGCTCTCGGCCGTGACGCCCAGGAAATCGGACGTGGCGCGGATCATCTCGTCGGCGGAATAGGTCTGGGCGCGGCCGGTGTCATAGGCCGGCGTGTTGCCGTTCGAACCCGGCGTCGGCGAGGGCGGCGACGGCTGGGTGGCGTAGGGATCCCGAGCGCCGACCGGTTGAGACCCGTACGACTCCTGCGCATAGGCCGACTGCGACGGCGGCGGCGCGTTCGGGTCCGTGATCGGCTGGGCCGGCGGCAGTTGTTCTGAGGTGATGCGCTGGCGGGCCAGGGCCTGCGTGCCCATGGCGCTCAGGCCGACGGCGGCGCCCGAGACGATCAGCTTGCGACGGTCCATGTCAGCCCCTCCGGATCAGTTTCATTGCAACACTGTTGCAAGTCATTGAGACCGGTTTGCGGCTCCAAACTTAACGAGCGGTTAAGCATGCGCGACCCGAGGCCGCACGCCTAGGCCCTAACGCCCCTCGCGAAGCGGGCCAAATGTGCTATGCGCACGCCCATGACTTCGACGCCTCTCGACAAGATCCGCAACTTTTCCATCGTGGCCCACATCGACCACGGCAAGTCCACGCTGTCCGACCGCCTCATCCAGGAGACGGGCGGCCTGACCGCGCGCGAGATGAGCGCGCAGGTTCTCGACAACATGGATATCGAGAAGGAACGCGGCATCACCATCAAGGCGCAGACCGTGCGCCTGAAGTACAAGGCCGATGACGGCGAGGACTACATCCTCAACCTGATGGACACCCCCGGGCACGTCGACTTCGCCTATGAGGTCAGCCGCTCGCTGGCCGCCTGCGAAGGTTCGATCCTGGTCGTCGACGCCTCGCAGGGCGTGGAAGCCCAGACCCTGGCCAACGTCTATTCGGCCATCGACAACAACCACGAGATCGTCCCGGTCCTGAACAAGATCGATCTGCCGGCCGCCGAGCCCGAGCGCGTGCGCGCCCAGATCGAGGACCTGATCGGCCTGGACGCCAGCGACGCCGTGCTGGCCAGCGCCAAGTCGGGCCTGGGCATCCATGACGTGCTGGAAGCCATCGTCACCCGCCTGCCCGCGCCCAAGGGCGACCGCGACGCGCCGCTGAAGGCGCTGCTGGTCGACGCCTGGTACGACGCCTATCTGGGCGTGGTCGTTCTGGTCCGCATCTTCGACGGCACGCTGAAGGCCGGCGCCCAGGTCCGCATGATGCAGACCGGCGCCACTCACCGCATCGACAAGGTTGGGGTGTTCACGCCCAAGGCCACCGACGTTGCGGAACTGGGTCCGGGCGAGGTCGGCTTCTTCACCGCCTCGATCAAGGAAGTGGCCGACGCCGCGGTCGGCGACACCATCACCGACGAGAAGAAGCCCACGGCCGAGCCGCTGAAGGGCTTCAAGGACGTCCAGCCCGTGGTGTTCTGCGGTCTCTTCCCGGTCGACGCCGCCGACTTCGAGGACCTGCGCGCCGCCGTCGGCAAGCTGCGCCTGAACGACGGCAGCTTCACCTACGAGATGGAGAGCTCGGCCGCTCTCGGCTTTGGCTTCCGCTGCGGGTTCCTTGGCCTGCTGCACCTGGAGATCATCCAGGAGCGCCTGAGCCGCGAGTTCGACCTCGACCTGATCGCGACCGCCCCGTCGGTCGTCTACAAGATCCACATGCGCAATGGCGAAGAGATCGAGCTGCACAACCCGGCCGACCTGCCGGACGTCATGCAGATCGAGAACATCAGCGAGCCCTGGATCAAGGCGACGATCTTCACGCCCGACGAGTACCTGGGCGGCGTCATCAAGCTTTGCCAGGACCGCCGCGGCCAGCAGCGCGAGCTCAGCTACGTCGGCAACCGCGCCATGGTCATCTACGACCTGCCGCTGAACGAAGTCGTCTTCGACTTCTACGACCGCCTGAAGTCGATCTCGAAGGGCTATGCCAGCTTCGACTACCAGCTGGAGGACTATCGCGTCGGCGACCTGGTGAAGATGTCGATCCTGGTCAATGCCGAGCCGGTCGACGCCCTGTCGATGCTGGTCCACCGCGACCGCGCCGAGAGCCGTGGCCGCGGCATGTGCGAGAAGATGAAGGAGCTCATCCCGCAGCACATGTTCGTCATTCCCATCCAGGCGGCCATCGGCGGCCGGATCATCGCCCGCGAGACCGTCCGCGCCCTGCGCAAGGACGTGACCGCCAAGTGCTACGGCGGCGACGCCTCGCGTAAGCGCAAGCTGCTGGACAAGCAGAAGGCCGGCAAGAAGCGCATGCGCCAGTTCGGCAAGGTCGAGATCCCGCAGGAAGCCTTCATCGCCGCCCTGAAGATGGATGAGGATTGATCCCTCGCCTAACCCGCTTCGAAAGGCCCCGCCGGTTTCGCCGGCGGGGCTTTTTCTTGCTCGCGTTCAAGAAAGCCCGCCGCCGACAAGCTTGAATGGCGGTCATGACCATCGCCATCATCGACCATGACGAGATCGTCGAGCGCGAGCTGGCGCCGCTGCGCGAGGCGATCGGCGCGGACTTCGAGGGCTACCGCAACCACGTCTATCGGGTGCTGACCTACGCCCTGCACTTCCTGGGCGGCGATGCGAAGTGGCGCGAAACGGTCGCCTTCGCCCTGGCCTATCACGATGTCGGCCTGTGGACCGACAAGGCGCTGGCCTATCTCGAGCCCTCCGAGGCGCTTGCCGAACAGGCCCGGCAAGCAAGCGCACCGCACCTGGACGCCTGCCTCGTCTGCAACCTGATCCACTGGCACCACAAGGTCACCGCCTTCCAGGGGCCGGATGCCGAGGTCGTCAACGCCGTGCGCAAGGCCGATTGGGTCGACGCCAGCGGCGGCCGCGTCCGCAAGGGCCTCTCGCGTCGCGATATCCTGGAAGTGATGAGCGCGATCCCGCCCCACGGCTTCTACGAGACGCTGATGCGCCTGCCCGGCGAACTGAACGGCGGCCGGACGCTGGGCGGCCTGACCCAGATGCTGGCCCACGTGTTCAAGGCCTAGCGCCTCACCAGGGCGGCTTCATCCGGTAGAACCGCGCCTCGCCCAGCAGGTCGTAGACGCGGCGGATGCGGAAGGCGGCGGGTTGGGCTTCGGAGAGGTTGAACTCGACCTGGGTAAGGCCGAAGGGCGCGACTTCGCCCGACAGGGTGGTCTTGACCACGATCAGGCGCGGCGTCTCGTCCAGGCCGACGCCGATGACGTCGCAGCCCTCGGGGTCGCCGTCGCGGGCCGGGCGGATCCTGGCGGCGAGGTCGGGCCGGCCGCGATCGGACAGGCGGCGGGCTTCGTGGGCGATGATGCTGGCGACGCCCAGGCCCTTGAGGAAGCGGTCGTCGGCCTCGCGCCCGCCCATGTCGAAGCGCTGGATCACCCGGATCAGGCGATCGTCCATCGGCATCGGCCGGGGCGGCGCGGCCTCGATCAGTGGCACGGCGGCCGGAGCGGTGAACAGTGAGGCGGGACGGACGGCGGCGCTCAGCAGGGCCGGCTTGGCGGCCAGCTGCTCCTCGACCGCCTCCAGCAGTGCGGTGTCGTAGGACCAGCG
>JAEXJH010000620.1 GCA_023445955.1 Pseudomonadota bacterium | reverse complement strand
GACTGGGAGGGGGATGGGCCAAGTCCTCCGCCAAGGTCCGCGACTCGGGGCGCACCTGGCCGGTGAGCACCAAGCGGCTGAAGGTCGGCGTGGTCTTGATGCGCGGATGAGGTTGGCCAACGGGCGGCAGCGATCTTAGAAACGCGACCAGGTCGCCCATGTCGCGTTCGGAGAGGGCCGCGTAGGGCGCGGCGTCCATCTGCCAAAGCCGAGTTCCGTCCGGTCTGACCCCGGTGGTCAGCACCGTGCGCAACTGCGCGTCGGAATAGGCCGGCACGGCCTTCGTGAGATTGGCGCTGTAGAGCACGACGACCTGGTCGTTGTGCGACACCTTGTGGCCGCTAAAGTCGCCGCTGTGGCAGTCCGAGCAACCCAGAACGCGCGCAAGCGCCTTGCCATGCTCCGCGTCCGCGCGCGGCATGGGCTGTGAACACCCCGTCAGGCCAAGCATCAAGTTGGCCGCGATGAGCAAGCTGAACCGAAGCTGCCTGAAGATGGTCGCCCCCGTGTGGAGATCCTAGCCTGACAGCCGTGAAGGTCGCGAGCAAGATACCGGTCTTTTGGTGTTGATCGAAGCGTGCCGTCGGCTCCCATTTTTGGCCCGTTTTGGCGGTCGATGCCGTCGGATCATACCGGCGCCGGCCGAGGTGGGCGCTTGGAAACCCGAGAGGGGCTGCGGCACGCTCTTGCGCAGCCTGGCACACCGCCGGCGATGCGAGACGCCGCGTGTTGCGCGTGTGTTGCGAGGTCACATCGGGCTGTTTGACTTAAGCGGCGGGGGGAGCCCCACAGAGGGCGCTACAGCGGCGCCAAGCGCGTTCGGTCGGCTGGGAGACATTGCGCCCGCCGATTTTCGAGTATCAAAGCCCGGCGCCGAAAGGGCGCGCCATTCTCGATCGCGACCTCGACCTCGGCCAGAAAAGGCTAAGGCCAAGCTTGCGTCGGCTTCGCGCCTTTTCTACGGCTCGGGTAATGAAGGTTTCACGGCGCGGACGACACCAGAGCATGCAGGATCGACCTTCGCCGCCCCTCGCGGACCCACGATGAACGCCCTCACGCCGCAGGGCCTGAACCTGGACGCCTGCGCCGCCGAGCCGATCCGCATTCCGGGCGGCGTCCAGCCGCATGGGGCTCTGGCGGTGATCGGGGACAGGGGCGAGATCCTGCAGGCCAGCGCCAATCTGTCCGCGTTCCTCGGCTTGCCCGCCAAGCCATCCAGTCTCGCCGCGATCGACCCGGGCGGGGATCTCGCCGGCGAACTGCTGGCGTGGCTGGCAGGCGATGAGGCGATTTTCCTGCGCACGGTCGGTCTCGCCGGCGTGGCCTGGCAGGTGAGCGCCCACCGCGGCGCTCAAGGGGCCATTGTCGAGTTCGAGGCCCCCCCGGCCAGCGAGGGCGAAACCCTCGAAGCGCTCTATCCGCGCCTTCGCCGTTTCGTCACCGCGACCGAAGACGCCCGCGAGGTCCGCGCCATCGCCCAGGCCGCCGTGCGTGAGGTCCGGGCCCTGACGGGCTTCAACCGCGTGATGCTCTACAGCTTCGACGCCGAGGGCGTCGGGACAGTGGTCGCCGAAGACGGTGACGGCGTTTTGCCGTCCTATCTGGACCTGCGCTTTCCGGCCTCCGACATCCCGGCCCAGGCGCGTGAACTCTACCGCCTCAATCGCCTGCGCCTGATCCCGGACGCCAACTATACGCCGTCGCCGATCGAGCCGGCGCTCAGCCCGATCGACGGCCGGCCGCTCGACTTGTCGGATGCGGCGCTTCGAAGCGTCTCGCCGATCCATCTGCAGTACATGCGCAACATGGGCACCCTGTCGTCCATGTCGATCTCGATCCTGGTCGATGGGGCGCTGTGGGGGCTGATCTCGGGCCACAGCGCTCAGCCCCACCTTGTGAACCCGCAAGTGCGAACGGCCTGCGATTTCCTGGGCCAGATCGTCTCGCTGCAAATCGCCGCCCGCGTGCGCGCCCAACTGGCGGCCGATCACGTGGCGGCCAAGCGCACCGAGACGGCGCTGCTCAGCCGGCTGGCCCCGGCGCAAGACTTCCAGACCGGACTTGTCCAGAACCCGGATCTCTGGCTCGACCTCGTTCACGCGCAGGGCGCGGCGCTGGTGGTGGCCGGCGTGGTCTCGGTCGTGGGTCAGACCCCGACGGTTCCAGAGATCGAGCTGCTGACGGGGTGGCTGAAGGCGCGGAGCGAAACGGTGCTGGCCACGGACTCGCTGGCCAGTCTGTGGCCGCCGGCCGAGGTCTTCGCACCCGACGCCAGTGGCGTCCTGGCGATCTCGATCTCTCAGCTGCACCCCGACTACATCCTCTGGTTCCGGCCCGAGGTGGTGCGCACGGTCACCTGGAGCGGCGACCCGACCAAGCCGGTCACCGAAACCGGCGTCCTGCATCCGCGCAAGTCCTTCGAGGCGTGGAAGGAGCAGGTTCGACTGCGCAGCCTGCCGTGGACCGAGGTCGAAACCGAGACCGCGGGTGAGTTTCGCAACGCCATCCAGAACTTCGTGTTGCGGCGGGCCGAGGAGCGCGCGGAGCTGACCGCCGAGCTGGAGCGCAGCAACAAGGAGCTGGAGGCCTTCTCCTATTCGATCAGCCACGACCTGCGCGCGCCGTTCCGGCACATCGTCGGTTACGCCGAGCTGCTCAAGACCAAGGAAGCGGCCCTCGACGACAAGTCGCGCCATTATATCCAGACCATCGTCGACGCGGCCCTGACGGCGGGGCGCCTGGTCGATGACCTCCTGGCCTTCTCGCAGCTCGGCCGCTCGCAGGTGACCCGCGCACCGGTCGACATGCGCAAGCTGGCCGAGGAGACCCGCCGCGCGCTCGAGACCGCCACCGAGGGGCGCTCGGTGCGCTGGGAGATCGGCGATCTGCCCGCAGCCTTTGGCGATGCGGGCCTGCTGCGCCAGGTGATGATGAACCTGGTCGACAACGCCTTGAAATATACCCGGCCGCGCGAGGAGGCCGTCATCACCATCGCCGGCGAGGACCGCGGCGACATGACGGCCTACTGGGTGCGCGACAATGGCGTGGGCTTCGACATGGCCTATGTCGGCAAACTGTTTGGCGTCTTCCAGCGCCTGCATCGGATCGAGGATTTCGAGGGCACGGGCATTGGCCTGGCGCTGTCCAAGCGGATCATCGATCGCCACCACGGAACCATCGAGGCCTATGGGAAGCTTGGGCAAGGGGCCACGCTCCTCTTCACCCTTCCCAAGGCCCCACCGAAAGACGACGAAGGACACTGACGAGACGTGGCTGACCTGCGACCCATCCTCCTGGTGGAGGACAATCCCCGCGACCTGGAACTGACCCTGGCGGCCCTGGCCAAGTGCCAGCTGGCCAACGAGATCATCACCACCCGCGACGGCGCCGAGGCGCTCGACTACGTCTATGCGCGCGGCGACCATGCCGGTCGCCCGGCCGGTGACCCGGCCGTCATCCTGCTCGATTTGAAGCTGCCGAAGATCGATGGCCTCGAGGTGCTGGAAAAGCTCAAGGGCGACAGCAACTTCCGTCAGATCCCGGTCGTTATGCTGACGTCTTCGCGCGAGGAGCGCGATCTCGTCCAAAGCTACGAGCAGGGGGTCAACGCGTTCGTGGTCAAACCGGTCGACTTCAACGCCTTCTTCGAGGCCATCGAGTCCCTGGGCATGTTCTGGGCGATCCTCAACGAGCCGCCTCCGCGCGCGGGGCCGTTGGATGGACGGTAGTTCGGCCCGGGCGCTCTGCGCCCTTC
>JAEXJH010000619.1 GCA_023445955.1 Pseudomonadota bacterium | reverse complement strand
TCCAGGTCCTGCGCCCCCATGGCGTCGAGCAGCCAGTAGACGCATTCCTCCAGGTCCTTGCCCAGCAGGGTGTCGAACCGGATCTCCGAGGGGATCACCCACGGCGTGTCGCCGTCGGCCGCCGCTTCTTCGGTCATGGACTGCAGGTCTCGTTGGCCGAGTCGGCCTCGGCGTGGGAGGCAGGATGTCGAACCTGGCCGAGGGCTTCAACGGCCCGCTCGGCTAGGCGTCGAGTTGCTGACGCAGCTGGGCGATCTTGCGTTTGACCCCGAGCTTGGGGTCGGCGGCGACCGCGGCCTCGTAGGCGGTCAGGGCGGCGGCGATGTCGCCGTCCGCCTCGTAGCCTTCGGCGCCGTAGCGCAAGAGACGGGCTTTGTAGGCGGGATGCAGGTCCGGATTGGCCATGGCGCGGGCCAGGCCGTCCTTCCAGCGGCGGGCCAGGGCGGCGTCGACCTTGCCGCCGGCCTCGCGCAGCAGCGTCTCCAGCACCATCGGCTTGCCGGCCGCCAGGCCGTGTTCGATCCAGGCCTCGCGGTCGATGAACGTCCCGTCGAACCCGAAGGCGAACTCGCCGCCGTCGCGCTGGCGCAACCGAAGGGTCCGGGTCTTGGCGTCGAACTTGTAAGTGTCGGCCCAGCCGATCTCGGGTGAGAAACGGGTGATCAGCGCGCCTGCAGCCAGGTCGAAGACGAACAGCTGGTTACCGTCTGCGTTGGGCGCGTTGGCGGTCTGGGCGACCGCATAGGCGCCGTCGGGCGACAGGCCGTTGTTGTAGAGGTTGGCTTCGACGGTGTGGGCGACCAGGGCGCGGCCGTCGGCGGCGAAAGCGCAGACCCGTCCGCACAGGAGGCCCTGGCCGAACATCCAGTCGTTCAGCACGAAGACGCCGGTGTTGGCGACCCGGCCATCGTGGGGACGCTCCAGGCGGCCTTCGGCGATCACCTGTCCGCCGTCTAGAAGGACATACCGGCCAGGACCGTCCTCGCGCGGGCCGCTGCGGTGCGCGTCGGGGTCGGCGTCCGACCACACCAGGACGAAGCGGCCGTTGGGGGATTTGGCGAACTGGCCGTAGAGGTCGCGGCTGTGAACCCTGGCCGACCTCTTGGTCACGAACTTCAGGTCGTCGTCGACCTCGGGCGCGACCTTGGCCGGTTCGCCGAACAGCTTCTTGAACATCATCCCCCCGCCGCGTTCGGTCGGGCCAGCCTTCGCGGCGGCGTCGCCGCGTGATTAAGCTGGGCCATGGCCTACAAGTCCGCCGACGAGATCCTGAAGCCCGACAGCCGCTTCGACAACCTCTGCGTGCCTGAGGGCGAAGGCCTTCGGTTCATGACCATCGCCGACCATCACCAGATGATCGAGGAGGTGGCCCTGGCCGGCGCGGCGCCGGCTGAGGTGCGTGACGCCTACGACCGGGCGCGCAACGCCATGCTCTACGCCTTCTTCGACTACGACCTGTTCGTGGTCGGCGAGGTCCAGGCGTTCGGCGCCTTCGAGCTGGCCTTGAAGCATCGCCTCAACGGCCACGGCCTGCAGCAGAAGGGCACCTTGCGCAATCTCGTCGACCGGGCGCGCAAGGCTGGGGTCTTTCCCAAGCTCGTGCCGGGCGCCTCGATCCTCGACGACCAGGTCGAGGTGATCATCCTGCTGCGCAATGCGCTCGCCCACGGTAATTCCGAGATCCATCCGCCCGGCATGGCGTTGCGGACGCTCGAACTCTGCGCCTGGGGGATCGACACGGTGTTCCCGCTGCAGATCGCGGCTGACGGCGCCTAGCCGCGATTTTGCATCGAGACCGATCGACTGGCGCGGTGCAGACTGAGGCGACGGTTCAACAGAGCGCGCGGACCCATGAGGCCCTTCTTCGATCCGCAACCCGATCCGGACGGCGTCACCGCCATGGACATGCTGGTCATCGAGCCGGTGCTCGGCATGGGCGACGGCTACGTGCTGAATTTCAGCGACCGGACCTTCAACGCCTTCGTGGCGCGGCATTTCAACGTCGATGTCACCGCGCCGATGTACACGGGGCGCGGGCCGTCGAAGGCCAATCGCCTGCGGGCGCTGATCTACGCCTTTACACCCGAAGCCCAGGCCGAGGTGCTGCAGGCCTTCCTCAACCATCGTCGGACGCTGGAACGCGAGCACGGCATGGAGCCGCTGGAGCCGGGCTTGGCGGAGCGATACCAGGCCATCGTCGCGCGGCTGGCGCGGGATGCGGCCGATGCGCCGAACCTGGAGATCGAGCGGTTCACCGACGACGCCACCTTGAACGCCCTGGCCGACGCGATCGAACGCGACATCGCCGCCAACGCGCCGCACGCGGCCCTGGACCGGCTGCACACCTACTGCATGAAGAAGTTCGCCGCGCTCTCCGAAGCGGCCGGGCTGGCGGTGGTAGAGCACGAAACCCTTCAGGGCCGGGCAGGGCGGTACATGAACGCTCTGCGTCAGAACGGCGGCCTGGACGAGATCTCCCACAAGATCGCCAAGTCCACTGTCCAAATCTTCGAGCAGTTCAACCACGTGCGGAACAACAACAGCCTGGCCCACGACAACGATCTCTTGAAGCGCGCGGAGGGCCAGTACGTCCTGGAAACCGTGTTGAGCCTGCTGCGCTTCGTCCGGGCCTTGGATGAGAAGGCCTTCGGCCGCTAGCGCTGGAGCGGCCCAGAGGCCATGCCGGCCCCGCCGGCTAGCCTTGCTCAGCTTGATCGGAGGCGGCGGACGCGCCGTTCGGCGGAGCTTCGTCGCGGGCGGCCTGCTTGAACGGGCGCGCGAACCGCAGGGTCAGGAAGGTGGTCAGCGCCAGGACAACGGCGATGTCGTAGAGGCCGTAACCGACGGCCGCGCCCATCGCCCCGGTCGCCCAGAGGCTGGCGGCCGTCGCTGTCCCCGACGCGCGCGCGCCTTGTTTCAGGATTGCGCCGCCGCCGATGAAGCCTACGCCGGTGATCAGGCCTTCCAGGATCCGGGCCTGGGCCGACGAACCCCGGCCCAGCACGGCGATGCCGACCAGCACGAAGCCACAGGCGGCGATGGCGACCAGCGGGAACGTCCTGATGCCGGCGCTGCGCTCCTCGTGCTCGCGGTCCCAGCCCACCGGCAAGGCCAGGATGAAGGCCAGGGCCAGGTTGAAGATGTGGTTGGCGGTTTCCCACAAGGCGGTCGGATCAACCTTCATGGCCAGCAGGCATCTCCCAAGGGGGCGGTCTTGTCGCCATACTTTGACAGAAACCGCCGGGCCGAGCGCCACTATATGGCCTCGCGCGAGTTCTTAAGTGTTCGGCAGTCCTGGCGGGTTCCGTAGCCCGCCGCCATCGTCCAAGTGCAGCCTGTGCAAGGAGCATGCGCATGACCGATCCGACCTCCGCCGCCCGCCACGAGGGCGGTCTGCTCTGCCCCGTCTGTCGCGTCGATCTGGTCATGACCGACCGACAGGGGATCGAGATCGACTATTGCCCCAAGTGCCGAGGCGTCTGGCTGGATCGCGGTGAACTCGACAAGATCATCGAGCGCAGCCTGGCCTATGAGACGCCGCCGCCTCAGCCGGCTCCGACTCCGCGTCCGCAGGCGCCAGAATACGGCGGTCCCTGGGAAGGGGACTACCGGGGCGGCCACGATCGCGGCGGCCACGGCGGCAAGCATGGTGGCAAGCACGGTGGCGGGCATGACGGCGGCTACGGCGGTGGCCATGGCCGGCGTCGCGGCTTCCTGGGCGGGCTGTTCGACTAGATCAGCTCTTCCGGCAGTGGCATGAGGCCGCTGCCGGGCGTGGGCCCAGGCCACGCTCGCGGCGGCACCCGGCTCTTCAGGTCACCGGCGTTTCCTGCGGACGCTCGGATGTCTCATGGCTTAGGGGCGCGCACCATGAAACCGGCCGCGCGCCCGCCTGGAACCGTGAAGTCCCGCGACGAGAAGGTGTTGCGGGTGAAGGTCTTCAGGCCGATGGCGCTGGGCGGGTAGGGGCCTTCGACATGCAGGTTGCGCCACCGTTTGGAGGAGCGTGTGTAGCCTCCGGCCGATTGTTCTTCGCCGCCGCTGCTGTACCAGCTGGAGGAGGGGACCTCGATCATGTGCTTGTGCAGCACGCCACGCCAAAATTGCCCGCCCACCGGATCGATGAACCATAGCTCGCCCATGCCGTAAGCGTGCGCCCACTTCTCCCAGGGACGGACCGAATAGCGCGTGATCTTGAGGCCCCCGGCGAGAGGCTCGGCGCCGGCCAGGACCTCCGGCTTGATCAGGCCGAGCCAGACGACCGGCACGCCGGCGGACATGTAGGCGCGGGTCCGGCGGTCGATCTGCTCGAAATTGAGCGGCGTGTGCTGGACCTCCAGCG
>JAEXJH010000618.1 GCA_023445955.1 Pseudomonadota bacterium | reverse complement strand
TATGCAGACCATCGCCGTCTGCCTGCGCGGCGCCGTGCCCAGCCAGCCGCGCAACGCCGTGGCCCTGGTGCTGACCCTGGCCCAGTCGGTGGCCTCCTCGCCTCTGCCCGGACCGATCATGGCGGGGGTGCTAGTGCTGGCCGCGATCGACTTCTGGCCGGACTCGCGCCTGGCGATCCCGCCGGCGGACCTGACGCTCTACACCCTGGGCTGGAGCGCTTCGGCCCTGGCCGGCGCTCGGGGCGTCCTGCGGGCCGGCGCGCAGCCCAAGTCTCTGCACCTGCTGGGCATGGCCCTCTACTGGCCGCTGCAGAGCCTGGCGGCGACGAAGGCCCTCTACCAGTTCGTCACCGCGCCGCATCGCTGGGACAAGACCCTGCACGCCCCGCGTTCTGGCCGGCGCACTGGACCTACGGCCCCCTAAAAAGGTATGGGCGGGCGATGGCACCGAAGATCGCTCCCGCCCCCATCGTCATGCGCACCACCGGTTGGGCCGACTACGCCCTGCTGGACAGCGGCCACGGCAAGAAGCTGGAACGCTATGGCCGCTACACCGTCGTGCGCCCCGAGCCGCAGTGCTTCTGGGAACCGCGCCTGGACCCAAAGGTCTGGGATAACGCCGACGCCGTCTTCGACCCCTCCGACGAGGACGAGGCCGGCCGCTGGCGCTTCAAGGGCAAGCCGATCGAGAAGTTCGATCTGGCCTGGGGCGGCGCCAAGTTCCACGGCCAGTTCACGCCGTTCCGCCACCTGGCCTTCTTCCCCGAGCAGGCCGCCAACTGGGCCTGGCAGGACGAACGCGTCCGGGCGTTGTGCGCGGGCTCGGGTCCCCAGCCCAAGGTGCTGAATCTGTTCGGCTACACGGGGGGGGCCTCGCGGGTCTGCGCCGCCGCCGGCGCAGCCGTCACCCACGTGGACGCCTCCAAGAAGTCGGTCGGCTTCGCCCGCGAGAACGCCGCCTTCGCAGGGCTGGCCGACAAGCCGATCCGCTGGATCGTCGAGGACGCCCGCAAGTTCGTGGCCCGCGAGGTCCGACGCGGCAATAAATACGACGGCATCATCCTGGACCCGCCGAAATTCGGCCGCGGCGCCGACGGAGAGGTCTGGCGCCTGTTCGAGGACCTCTCGGCCCTGACCAAGGACTGCGCCGCCCTCCTCTCGGACGACGCCTCGTTCCTGCTGATGAACGCCTATGCCGCCCGCGTCTCGGGCGCGGCGATGTCGGGCCTGCTGGCCCAGGAGCTGCAAGGTCGCGGCGGCGTCATCGACTGGGGCGAGCTGTCGCTGGTCGAGGAAAAGGGCGACCGCCAGATCGGCCTGTCGTTCTTCGCCCGCTGGTCTTCGGAAGGCTGAGTGACATGAACCAAGCCAAGACCGTCACCTCCCTGACCAACAACACCGTCAAGGCCGTCCGCGCCCTGCACATGCGCAAGGAGCGCGAGGACAGCGGCCTGTTCCTGGCCGAGGGCCTGAAGATCGTCATCGAGGCGATCGACTGCGGCCACGCGCCCAAGATTGTCATGTACGGCCCCGACGCCGCCGACCACCCGATGCTGAAGAAGGCCGTCGCTGCGTGCCTGAAGGCCGGTGGCGAGATCATCGAGGTCAATCGCGAGATCCTGGAAAAGGTCTCGCGCCGCGACAACCCGCAGGCCGTCGTGGCCGTCTTCCAGCAGGTCTACACGCCGCTGTCGGCCATCGTGCCCGAGAGCGCGCCGTGCTGGGTGGCCATGCAGGCCGTCCGCGATCCTGGCAACCTGGGCACCGTCATCCGCACCGCCGACGCGGCCGGCTGCGGCGGAGTGATCCTGGTCGGCGACTGCGTCGATCCCTATTCGGTCGAGGGCGTGCGGGCGACCATGGGTTCGATCTTCGCGGTGAAGATCGCCAAGGCCACGATCCCCGAGTTCCTGGCCTGGCGCGAGACCTGGCCCGGCAGCGTAGTCGGCACCCTGCTGACCGCCACGGTCGACCACAAGAGCGCCGACTACGTGAAGCCCTCCCTGATCCTGATGGGCAACGAGCAGCAGGGCCTGCCGCCCGAACTGGCCGCCGCCTGCGACGTCAACGTCAAGATCCCGATGCGCGGCCGCGCCGACAGCCTCAACCTCAGCGTTGCGACCGGCATCATGATCTATACGGTGACGGGGTAGAGTTCTTCCGGAGGTCGCGATGCGTTGGCTGGTTCTCACCCTGGCGCTCCTGGCCTCTCCCGCCCTGGCTCAACAGGTCGCCGACGACAAAGCCGACGTCAGCGTCGCCGCGCCGGCTTGGGCGAAGGACGCCGGACCGGTCCTGGCCATCGACGGCGCACACAGGAACTTCCACACGATCGACGGCCGCTATGCGCCGTTCGCGGCTCTGGCGCGCAGCGACGGCTTCCGCGTCGTCGGCAACGACGCGCCCTTCACCGCTGAGAGCCTGGCCAAGGTCCAGCTGCTGGTCATGGCCAACGCCACTCAGGATTTGGCGACGGACGAGATCGCCGCCGTGCGCGCCTGGGTCGAGGGCGGCGGCGACCTGCTGCTGATCGCCGACCACATGCCCTTCAGCCACGCCGCCGACGGCCTGGCGCGAGCGTTCGGCTTCAGCTTCGAGAGCAGCTACGCCTTCGAGCCGGTGCGCGGCCCCGAACTGTTCTCCCGGGCGAACGGCCGACTGCTGGACAGCCCCGTCACCCTCGAGCTCGACAACGTCTACGCCTTCACCGGCACGGTCCTGCACGCCCCGCCGGGCGCGACCGTCGTCATGCGCCTGGGAACCGGCTGGTCGATCTACTATCCGACGGAGCCGTGGAAATTCGACGGCGTCCCCGTCCGCGCGTCCACCGACCAGGACCTGCGCGGCGCGATCATGGCCGTCGGCAAGGGCCGGGTGGCGATGTTCAGCGAGGCGGCGATGTTCAGCGCCCAGCGCCAGCCGGGCGACAAGACCATGGGCTTCAACTACCCGCCGGCCAAGCAGAACAAGGGCTTCCTGCTCAGCGTGCTGCACTGGCTGAGCCGGCCCTGATCAGGTCCCGCGAGGCTTGGCC
>JAEXJH010000617.1 GCA_023445955.1 Pseudomonadota bacterium | reverse complement strand
CGTCTTGCCCGTGCTGCCCTGCAGGGCCGGCATCTGGGTGATGGCCTGGAAGATGTTGGGCTGCGAAGCCTTTTCCAGGTCCTCGGCGGTGACCGTGGTGGTCGGCGTCGGCTGGGTGAAGCCGCGCGAGTTGATGCGCGAACCGGTGACGACGACTTCGGTGATGGTCGTGTCGTCATTGGCGGTCGGCGTGGCGGCCTGCTGTGCGCTGGCCATCGCCCCCCAGGACAACAGCGCCAGCGCCGATGCAGAGCCGGCATAGATACGGCGATTTATCTTGAACAAAATTCCTGCCCCCGTGCTGAGAAGACTATCCCCTGGCTCCCCGGGTGGGAGCGCTGACCGCAATGGATACTTGTTTTTTATTCGACGCTTTCACGCCGCTTTATTTATTCCAAGCCAGGCAATCGGGATTGATCTTCGAAGCATCTTGATGAGCAGCGAGATCGATTGAACTGAGCACCTTGACCAGAATGTGACGAGGTTAGTCACACGCCTCAAAGAACGTCAATCATAAAACATTCATTTATGTAGTGATCATAAAAAATGATGTTGGTATGGCGCTCAAGGCATTTCGTTTTTCATATTTTTCAATGCGATAGTCGGCGCTTAAAAATTTGGCGCCAATGACATATCCGCTATCATGAGCGCAAATCCGCTCTAATTTCCCATGGCGAGCGCGATGAGATCGCTACCAGTAAAGGCAAGTCGTTATGGGAAGGCTCACCAATATGCGATCCACTCGCAAATATCCGCGCTGATCACAGCCAGAAGAACACTCCACCCGTGATGGCTATACGGGCAGGAGGCTAGTCGCCAATGGGCTGCTGTGGGGCGATGCCGTGCAGCCAGGCGACGCTGCCGCGCGCCCGGCGCAGCATCTGATGGGCCCGCTCGCCCAGGGCCGAGGCCACGGCGTAGGCCAGGCGATCGATCACGAACAGCTGGGCGAAGCGCATGGGGTTGGGCTGGAACTCCTCCACGCCCGAGGGCGAAAGCCCCACATGCAGGCAGATGTCGGCGTCGCGGCCCAGCGGCGAGTCCGCGTCGGTGATGGCGATGCAGACGGCCTTGTAGTGCCGGGCCAGCTCCAGGCTTTCCTGCAGCTCGCGCGGGCGACCGGTGGAGGACAGGAAGATCGCCACGTCGCTGGGCGACAGGATGGCGGCCGACATGCGCTGGGCGTAGCCGTCGGTGAACACCATGGCCGGGATATCGAGGCGGAACAGACGGTTGTGGATCTCGCCGGCCAGGGCCGCCGAGCTGCCACCGATGCCATAGACCACCACGCGCGCGGCCTTGGCCACGGCCAGCGCCGCAGCCTGTAAGTCCTTTTCGTTCAAGGACTCGCGCGTACGGCTGAGGGCGTCGATGATGGTGTCGAACAGCCTGTCGGCCACTGCGCCATCGACGCTGGCGACCGGCGAGCCCTCGGTCCGGATCGGGGCGGGACGCGTCACGCGCTCGCGCTGGTCGGTCATGGCCTGGGCGTGGGCCAGCTCCTGGATCAGGCGGAATTTCAGGTCCTTGAAGCCCTCGCACCCGACCGTGCGGCAGAACCGCAGGACGGTGGGCTCGCTGACGCCGAGGTCGGTGGCGACCGAACGGACGCTGGCGCGAACGAACTCGTGGGGCGACTTCAGGATCAGCTTGGCGATCTTCAGATCCGACCGCGTCATCGACTCCATCATCGCTTCCAGGCGCGGAAGGATGTCGCCGCCGTCGCCAGCGCCTTCTAGGGAAATTCCAGGCTGATTCACGGTCGATCCCCCTGCGTCAGCACGACTGTTATCGACAACGATGTCACGCCGCAATCCGTGCGACGACACCCTTGATAGCAAGAATGATAGTTTTGCTACATTTTCGTTGACACGATGACATCCAGCGTGGCTCCTGAGCCGCAGAACTCGACCATGAGTCAGGAGATTTCCGTGTCCATCCAACGCATCGGCGCGACCACTACGACGGGCACCGGCGGCCAGGCCCTGCCCTTCTGCCAGGCCACGATCGCCAACGGCTTCGTCTTCGTGTCGGGCCAGGTGCCGATGGACGAGAACGGCGTCATGGTCGACGGCGGCGTCGTGCCCCAGACCCACAAGGTCATCGAGAACCTGATCGCCATCCTGGCCAAGGCCGGCTGCACGCTGGAAGATGTGGTCAAGGCCAATGTCTGGCTGGATGACGCCCGCGATTTCCACGCCTTCAACCGCGTCTACGCCACCTATTTCGGCAAGGCTCCTCCGGCTCGCGCCTGCGTGCAGTCGCCGATGATGATCGACTGCAAGGTCGAGATCGAGTGCATCGCCCTGATCCCGCAGGCCTGACCATGACGGTGTCGCTGGCCGATCTCGACGCCCTGCCCCTGGCGCCCGGTACCAAGGCCGTCCCGCTGGACGGTTCTGTGCAGACCCTGGGCGACCTGGCGACGCGGAGCCTGAACCTGCTCGCCGGCGACATCCTCTTCCCGGCCGCGGTGCTGAAGCGCGCGGCGATCGACAACAACCTGTCGGTCATGCAGGCCTATGTCGACCGGGCTGGCGCCAAGCTGGCCCCGCACGCCAAGACCACCATGTGCCCGCAGCTGCTGACCCGGCAGATCGAAGGCGGCGCCTGGGGCCTGACGGCCGCCACCATGACCCAGCTGAAGCTGTGTCACGACCTGGGCGCGCCGAACCTGATCCTGGCCAACCAACTGATGGGCCGCGCCGAGATTGAGTGCCTGCGCGACCTCACTACAGCCGCGCCCGACCGCGCCGTCTATGTGCTGGTCGACAGCGCGCAGGGCGTTCGCGGCATCTCCGACATCTTCGCCCAGAGCCCGGCCGCGCCTCCCGCACGCCTGCTGATCGAACTGGGCATGGCGGACGGCCGCTGCGGCGTTCGCTCGCTGGACGAGGGCCTGGCCCTGGCCAGCCTGATCCGCGACCTGCCGGGCGTGGCCCTGCACGGTGTCGAAGGCTATGAGGGCCTGGTCTTCAGCGACCACGCCAAGCAGGACGCCGTTGAGGTCGACGCCTATCTGGGCGGCCTGCTGGGCTTCCATCACCGGCTGCGCGCCGAGGGTCTGCTGGCCGATCCCGACAACGCGATCCTGACCGCCGGCGGCTCGGCCTATTACGACCTGGTCGCCCGCGCCCTGGCCGGCGAGGCGCCCGGCGCCACGATCGTGCTGCGCAGCGGCTGCTACGTCACCCACGACAGCGGCTTCTATCGCGAGCTGCTCAGCCGGATGGACGACCGCAACGCCGTCGGCCAGCCGCCCCGCCTGAAGCCCGCCCTGGAAGTCTGGGCGCGGGTGATCTCGCGGCCGCAGCCGGACCTGGCCATCGTGATGATGGGCAAGCGCGACGTGTCGTTCGACATCCACCTGCCGATGGCCACGCGCTGGTTCCGCGAGGGCCTGCACGCCGCGCCCCAGGCCATCGACGGCGTCGTCACTACCAAGCTCGCCGACCAGCACGGCTTCCTGACCATCGCGCCCGACGCCGACCTGGCCGTCGGCGACCTGCTGGGCTTCGAGATCTCCCACCCGTGCACGACCTTCGACAAATGGTCGGTGCTGCTGGAGGTCGACGAGTCCTATGCCGTGCTCGGCGGCCTGAAGACCTTCTTTTGAGTGATCCGGCCTTGAGCGTACAGCCTCCCCTCGCCTGTCCCGCCGACACCGTCCTGAAGGGCGGTCTGGTCATCGACGGTAGCGGCGGCGCGGCCTTCGCGGCCGACGTCGCCCTGGCCGGTGACACCATCGTCGCCGTCGGCCCAGACCTGGACACGGCAGGCGCGCGGGTCATCGACGTCTCGGGCC
>JAEXJH010000616.1 GCA_023445955.1 Pseudomonadota bacterium | reverse complement strand
CGCCCGGTGCGGGCGCGTAGTTCCAGGCGGCGGGCGACATCTGCTGGTCGAAGGCGGCCTTCAGGATCAGCACACCCGGCGCCACCGTCTCGTCCTGGGCCGGATAGGTCGAGACCAGGTTGGGCGGCGGGGTCGGCGGCAGGATCAGGACCGGCGCGACCGTATTGGGGTCATCCCGCGTCTGGGCGTGAGCAACGCTGCTCGCCAGCACGGCGATGGCGACAAGGACGGGAACCGAACGGCGCGAGGACATCTTTCCAAAGTGACCTTCAAGCGCGGCCTTCTCAAGGCGTCTCTACAGGCCTACATCGCCCTTATGACCGATAAAACCGAAGTCCCCGCTGACGAGACGCCGATGCAGCGCGCCCTGCGCCTGAAGAAGGCCGCCCAGGGCAAGCACGGCCACGGGGCCAAGGCCTCGACGGGCAAGATCGAGCGCTCCAGCGTCGCGGCCCCCACCGGCAAGTCCCGGCCCTGGATGACCCGTTGACGATCCCCAGGATCCTCGGGCGCACCTCGTCCATCAACGTCCGCAAGGTCCTCTGGACCCTGGACGAGCTGGGCGTGGCCTATGAGCGCGAGGACTGGGGCCAGGGTTTCGCCCCCACCAGCGACCCGAAGTTCGTCAAACTGAACCCCAACGCCCTGGTGCCGGTGTTCGTCGACGAGCACGGGCCGGTCTGGGAAAGCAACGCCATCTGCCGCTACGTGGCGGGCGGCACGCCACTGTTCCCCGACGACCGTCGTCAGCGCGCGCTCGTCGACCAGTGGATGGACTGGCAGTGCACCGAACTGAACACCGCCTGGCGCTTCGCCTTCGCGGGCCTGGTGCGCAAGACCCGAGGTTTTGGCGACAAGCGACGGATCGCGACCAGCGTCACAGCCTGGAACACGGCCATGGGCCTGCTCAGCGCACGGCTCGTCGATACGCAGGCCTATGTGGCCGGCGACAAGTTTACCCTGGCCGATATCGTGCTGGGCCTGTCGGTCCATCGCTGGCTGTTCAGCCCGATCGACCGCGAGGACTGGCCGACGCTCAACGCGTATTACGAGCGCCTGCGGCAGCGACCGGCTTTCCGGACGTGGAGCTCGCCGGAGGTTCCGTGACCACCGGCTCGGAGCCCTCCTTCGGCAGGCTTGAAATCGGCACGCCAGGCCGCAGCGCCTCGCCCGTCCACTCCCAGTGCCAGGGCTCGTAGGCGTAGTTGACGAAGCCGAAGCGCGGCGCGTTCATGACCATCCAGCGATAGAGCGGCGAGCGCGACATCACCAGGCGATTGGCGTCAGCCGAGCTGTCCGGGCCAAAGCCCGGCGCGGAGTCGATCACCACGTCCATGGCCAGGCCCGTGCGGTGGGCCGAGCAGATGGTGCGGGTCAGGCCCTGGCAGTTGTTGTCCCGCGCGCAGCGCTGGGCGTCGGCGTCCGGATCGCGGAAGCCGGAGAAGATGGTCAGGGTCTCGGGACGGGTCAAGACGCCCGCATCCTTCGCCGCCGCGACCATCCGGTGATAGCTCTCCAGCGCGGCGGGCCGCAGCAGGATGGTCTTGCCGCCGTAGCTCTCGCGAGCCTCGGCCTGGGCCAGGTCGGCCAACGGCGGCGCGCCGGGGCAGATGCCGTCGCGGTTCATTCGCACGAAAGGCCGGGCCAGGTGCCAGCCCGTAAGCATGGTCTGGAATGTCGCCTGCGAAAGCACCCCGCTCTGCTGCACGCCATGGCTCCCCTGCCAACGCGCCAGGGCCGAGGCGAAGCCGTCGGTGTCCGGCGCGCAGGTCGTGCCAATCTCGGCGGCGATGCGGGGGGCGTAGATCTCCCAGCCGATCTCCAGCTTGCCGAACGGTTGCCAGGGCAGGGTCGAGAGGGTGAAGGCGTTGGCGGCGGCGGCGCCCAGCGGCGCGCCGGTCGCGTCGCAGGCCTCGGGTGGACCGCCGACCAGCGGGGCCGATGGCGGATCGACCGACGGCACGTGTTGCGGCGGCGCAGCGGCCAGCGTCCCGGGCGCGGTCGGGATCTTGGGCTCGCCGCCGATGGGCCAGATCACCCATAGCCAGAAGGCGCCGATCGCGACCAGCAGGACGCCCAGCCCCCAGAGCAGACCTCGCAGCACTCTCAAGACAGCCTTCTCCCTCGTGGAACTTCGCCATGGCTCAAGGCTTGAGCACGGAGAGTCGTTCCGTGGGAGTAAGCATGACCGTACGTTTCGCCCTGTTGGCCGTCCTGGCCCTGGCCGCCTGTGACGACCAGCCGCCGGCCAAGCCCGCCCCTGCGAAGTCGGTCCAGAAGTCCGCGCCCGCCCAGCCTCCGGTCGTCGCCGCGCCACCGGCCGTGGCGGCCGGCTCGCCGCTGGCCCAGACGATCAACGCCGCCGTCTTCGACCCCGCCGCCACCGATCCGGAGGCGCACCGCAACCTGCTGATCCGCGTGCAGACCCTGCTGGACCGCGCCCACTTCTCGCCCGGCGTCATCGACGGTCGCGACGGCACGAACCTGACCCTGGCGATCAAGGCCTTCCAGGCCTCGCGCAACCAGACGGCGGACGGCCAGATCACCCAGCAGCTGATCGAGACGCTGACCGCCGGCGACGGCGGGCCGGTGCTGGTCGACTACACGATCACGGCGCAGGACGAGGCCGGTCCGTTCTCGCCGCCGATCCCCAAGGACGACTACGAGGCGATGGCCAAGCTGCCGGCGCTGAACTACGTCACGCCGCTGGAGATGCTGGCCGAGCGCTTCCACATGGACGAGGCGCTGCTGCAGGCGCTGAACCCCGGCGTCGATTTCGGCGTGGCCGGCACGACGATCACGGTGACGGCGGCTGGCGCGGATACGCTGGATCGCAAGGTCGACCGCATCGAGATCGACAAGGCCCTGGGCCAGGTTCGCGCCTTCGACAAGGACGGCGCCCTGCTGGCGACCTATCCGGCCACGGTCGGCAGCACCGAGCGCCCCGCCCCTTCCGGCGAGTGGGCCGTGCGCACCCTGGCGCCGAAGCCGACCTACACCTACGACCCGTCGCGCCTGACCTTCGGCAAGCCCAAGGGCAAGCTGACCATCAAGGCCGGGCCCAACAACCCGGTCGGCTCGACCTGGATCGACCTGACCAAGGACACCTACGGCATCCACGGCACGCCCGATCCCAAGCTGGTCAACAAGCGCGCCTCGCACGGCTGCGTGCGCCTGACCAACTGGGACGCGGCCGAGCTG
>JAEXJH010000615.1 GCA_023445955.1 Pseudomonadota bacterium | reverse complement strand
CTTCGCCGACAGCTCCCCCAGAAGGGGAGCAGATTTCTTGCGCCAGCCCTACCCCACCAACGCCAGTCCCGCCGCCGCCAGGATCGCCCCGCCCATGGCCAGGTTCATGGCGCGCTCGCCCTTCGCGCCCAGGCGGACGCGGCCCAGCAGGACGCCCAGGGCCAGCCAGGCCAGATCGACCACGACCATCACCAGCACGCACAGCCCCCACTTGATCAGCGCGTCCGTGCGCGGCTGCGGCAGGATCGCGAACGAGCCGAACAGCGAGACGAAGGCCAGATAGGCCTTGGGATTGGCCGCCCCCAGCACGAAGCCGCCGGCGAAGGTCAGACGCGCCGAGCTGCCCTCTCCGATCGCGCCGTCACCCACAGGGGCGCTGGCCACCGTCCAGGCCAGCCAGACGAGATAGCCCACCGACACCACGGTCAGCACCAGATGCAGCCCAGGCGCGGCCGCCAGCAACGAGGCCAGGCCCGCCGCGCTCAAGCCTGCCGCCAAGGCCAGCCCGAGCTGCATCCCGGCGTAAAGCCGCAAGCCGCCGGCCATTCCCAGCGTCCGTCCGGCGACGATCAGGGCCGCGATCCCCGGCCCGGGCGAACCCAGCAGCGCGGTGGCCGCCAGGAGGAAAAGCAGAGCGCTCATGCTGAGATCCAATGACATAAAGATATATGCATATCTTTATGTCATACTCGAGATCCACGCAAACCGGACGTTTCCGATTGCCGCCAGGACGCTTTGTTTCGTCCGGGAAAAGAACGACCCACGTTCTTCCCTTCCGGGCCAACTTGCCCTCGACAAGCGCAGGTTAACGCCACAAACATCCCGGCTTCTCGTCGCGGGAGGGAGCCCGCGCGTCGCATTGGGGTGTTTCGTGAAAGCGCTGTTCTTCTCGGTCTCCGTCCTGTCCCTGGCCGCCACCGGCGCCTGGGCCCAGTCCATGCCGCTGCCGGAGTCTGCGCCCCCGACCCCGCCGATCGAAGCGCCGCGCGACATCCCCTACGCCGCCGGCACGGTGAAGGTCGCCGTCGACGCCACCGATCTGGACCGCAAGATCTGGAACGTCACCACGACCATGCCGGTCAGCAAGGCTGGCGACTTCGTGTTCCTGTATCCGCAGTGGGTCCCGGGCGGTCACTCGCCGCGCAACGATCTGGACAAGCTGGCGGGCCTGGTCGTCACCGCCAACGGCAAGCGCATCCCCTGGACCCGTGACGTGGTCAGCGTCCACGCCTTTCACGTCGACGTCCCGGCCGGCGTCACCGAGCTGCAGATCAGCTACCAGTTCCTGACCGCCGTCGAAGGCAAGGTCGGCCGCATCGAGGTCACGCCCGAGATGCTGAACCTGCAGTGGCTGCAGGTGACCATGTACCCGGCCGGCTACTACACCCGCCAGATCCCGGTCGAGGCCAGCGTCAAGCTGCCGGAAGGCTGGAAGTTCGCCACCGCGCTGGAGACCGCCAAGACCGACGGCCAGACCACGACCTTCAAGCCGACCAATGTCGAGGTGCTGGTCGACTCGCCGATGATGGCCGGCAAGTACTTCCGCTCGATCGAGCTGGACCCGACCGGCCCGGCCCCGGTGCGCCTGAACCTGATCGCCGACAAGGCCGAGAACCTCGAGGCCAAGCCGGAATACATCCAGATCCACAAGGATCTCGTCCAGCAGGCCTACAAGCTCTACGGCTCGCACCACTACGACCACTACGACTTCCTGGTGGCGATGTCCGACAACCTGGGCGGCATCGGCCTGGAGCATCACCGCTCCAGCGAAAACCGCGTCGCCCCGAAGTATTTCAACGAATGGGACAAGAACTTCGTCGGCCGCGACCTGCTCAGCCACGAATACACCCACTCGTGGAACGGCAAGTTCCGCCGCGCCGCCGACCTGTGGACCCCGAACCTGAACGTGCCGATGCGCGACAGCATGATGTGGGTCTATGAGGGCCAGACCCAGTACTGGGGCAACGTCCTGGCCGCCCGCTCGGGTCTGCTGACCAAGCAGCAGGCGATGGACTCGCTGGCCGCCACCGCCGCTGCCTACGACAACCGTCGCGGCCGCGACTGGCGCCCGGTGCAGGACACCACCAACGACCCGATCATCGCCAACCGCAAGCCGCTGTCGTGGCTGTCATGGCAGCGCAGCGAGGACTACTATTCCGAAGGCCTGCTGGTCTGGCTCGACGCCGACACGCTGATCCGCGAGAAGACCGCCGGCAAGAAGTCGCTGGACGACTTCGCCAAGGCCTTCTTCGGCGTCGACAACGGCGCCTACAACGAGAAGACCTACACGTTCGACGACGTGGTCAGCACGTTGAACGGCGTCTACGCCTATGACTGGGCCAGCTTCCTGAAGACCCGCATCCAGGAGGTCCAGGAAAAGGGTCCGCTCGATGGCTTCGAGCGCGGCGGCTACAAGGTGGTCTATACCGACACCCCCACCGAGTTCATGAAGTCGGCCGAGACCAAGGCCAAGAACACCCCGCTCAGCTACTCGCTGGGCCTGACGGTGGGCTCGGACGGCGTGCTGACCGACGTGCAGTGGGGCGGCCCGGCGTTCAAGGCCGGCCTGACCCAAGGGCTCACGGTGGTCGCCGTCAACGGCGAGCAGTTTGACGGCGACAAGCTGAAG
>JAEXJH010000614.1 GCA_023445955.1 Pseudomonadota bacterium | reverse complement strand
GCGCTGGAAGCCGCGCCGGTCGTCCACGTCGCCGACGCGGACCTGCTGGCCGCCTTCGACGGCCTGGACGCCGCCGAGGTGTTCCGCACGTCTGCCGCGACCCTGGTCGCCGGTGAAGGCGGCGCGTTCTCGACCGACGAGGTCAAGGGCGTGTCGGTCGATCCGAAGCTGGCCGAGGGGAACAAGTGCGCCCGCTCGTGGCGGATCCTGCCGGAAGTGGGAACCGACGCCCGCTATCCGGAGCTTAGCCTTCGTGACGCCGAAGCTGTGGCTTACTGGGACGCGGCGCACGGTTAAGCAGGTGACCAAAGGCGTAGGACGGTTAAGCTAAGCAGATGAAGTCAATCACCCGCCTTGGCTGGACCGCCTACGCCGTCGCCGCCGCCACCCTGGTCCTGGACCAGATCTCCAAGCTCTGGGTGCTGGGCCTGCTGGGCCGTGAGCAGGGCGCGTCGGTGCACGCCCTCGGGCCGCTGTACCTGACCATGGTCCATAACTACGGCATGAGCTTTGGCCTGCTGAAGGATCACGACTGGGGCCGCTGGCTGCTGATCGGCTTCTCGATCCTGGTGGTCGTCGGCCTGTCGTGGTGGGCGCGCAAGTCGACCAAACTGCTGCCGGCCATCGGCGTGGGCATGATCATCGGCGCAGCGATCGGCAACAACCTGATCGACCGGGTGCTGTACGGCTATGTCGTCGACTTCATCGACGTCTCGCGCCTGAACTTCCCCTGGGTGTTCAACGTCGCCGACTCGGGAATCAACATCGGCGTGGCGCTGCTGCTGATCGACAGCTTCCTGTACGGCGAGAAGAAGCTGGCCGAACCGGCCGAGTAGGGGCCGCCCGCCAACGTCTTGAGACTGAATGACGCCGCATTCGCGTGGGAGATTGGCGCCCGCGCGAGGATGTCGTATCGAGAGCGCCGAAGTTTGGGCCGGGGGTCGGCCTGCTGGAGCATGGTTTGATGAGTTTCAATCGGGTCGCGACCGTGAGCGCCCTGACCGCCGTGGCCGTTATCGGTCTGGCCGGCTGCACCTCGACCAAGAAAGCCCTCGGCATGGACAAGGTTGTCCCTGACGAGTTCCGCGTCGTCAGCAAGGCCCCGCTGGCCGTGCCGCCGGACTACGCCCTGCGCCCGCCCGCGCCCGGCGAGCCGCGTCCGCAAGAGCTGCAGCCGGAAAGCGCCGCTCGCGCCGCCCTGATCGGCCAGAGCAACGCCTCGGGTCGTTCGGAAGGTGAAAAGCTGCTGGTCGCCCGCGCCGGCAACGACAAGGCCGATCCGCTGATCCGCTTCGTGGTCGACGACGAGAACGGCGACCTGGCCCACAAGGACGAGAGCTTCGCCAGCAAGGTGATGTTCTGGAAGAAGGGTCAAAAGACCACCGACGTGGCCACCGCCGCCCAGACCGGCGCCAACGCCCCGGCCGAGATCGACGCCGCCACCGAGGAAGCGCGCCTGAAGAAGCTGGTGGGCTCGGGCGGCGTGGTCATCAGCCGCGAGAAGAAGACCGGCATCAAGCTGCCGGGCCTCTAAGGCTCTGATCATCTGAGATTCGAAACGGCTCGGAGCTTCGGTTCCGGGCCGTTTTTCGTTTAAGCCGTCCCCTGGCGTGTGCACCGTGATCCCGCGGGCCCGCAGCTTGTCCAGCACGCCGCCTTCGGAAACCAGGCCGCGCATCGGGAACACGGCCACCGCGTGTCCGGGGGTTTTCAGAAGATCGGCCAGGGCGGCGACCTCCTCGTCGACCGCCTGGCGCTTGGCGTCGGGCACGCCGGGGAGAAGGAGCTCGCAGCGCTCGGCGCTGCGGGGTTCGGCCAAGGCGGCCTTCACCCGCCCCTGCGCCCAGGCCTCGGCGGCGGCGCGTTGCGCGCCCGGTCCGGCCTCGATCGTGTCCAAGGTCTCGGCCAGGCAAGTCCGTCCGGCCTCGTCGCTGTGCTCGCGGATCAGGGTCTTGAGCATTGGCATGGCCTTGTGGACCTGCGCTGGCCGCGCCTTTGTCCGGTGCTTGCGCGCCAAGGCCTTGATGGTCTTCTCCGGCTCCATAGTCTGGAGGTCGGCCCGGCGGTTGGCCTTGCCGCCTAGCTGCAGGGCCACGAACAACGGCTTCCAGTCCTTCCAGCCGTCGGGATCCTTGGGCTCGGCGGCGCCCCAGGCGCGCTGAACCCGCGCTGCCAGGGCCGGGGAGCGCTCGGCCCAGCCGCCATCGCCCTTGAGCCGCTTGCGCAGCGCCAGCAGCGCCGGAAGGTCCCCGAGCCCCGCGCGCCATTCCGGCGGGGTCAGGACCGCGAAGGATCCATCCAGCCGGCGCTCCAGCACCGACTTGTCCCAGGTCAGCCCCTTGGGCAGGGCCGAAGGCGTCCCAAGGACGTAGATCGTGGTGTCGGCGTCGGACACGCGCCACCATGCCGGACCGGGCAGCTTGGCGCTGACCACCAGGGCCTCGACGACATTGGCCTGCGGATCGTCGATCGCCTCCTGGGCGGATGCGTCGGTCGCGGCGGCAAGGGCCAGGGCGGCCAGGATCAAGCGCATGTCGTCTCCCCGTAGATCGCCGCAACCCTCGCGGGACGGCTTGGCGGAAGCTTGACCTTATTCAGGCGCGGTCACGGTAAAGCCCTTGGCGCGCAGGCGATCCAGCACGCCGCCCTCGGTGAGCAGCGAGCGCAGCTCAATCACCGCCACGGCCTTGCCGGGCTTCTTCAGAGCCGAGGTGATGGCGCCGACGGCGTCGTCCTGACCGTCCTTGAACTGGCGGGCGATCCACGGCGTGGAGGCCAGGCACCGCTGGTAGCCCCGTTCGGCCGAGACCACCTGGCGCACCTGGCCCTCGGCCCACTGCTCGGCGGTCTCACGCACGCTGGCCAGGCCGTTCTCGGCTTCCTTGAGGCCGGCGTCCAGGCACAGCTCCTGCAGCGGCTGGGGCGCCTCGGCCAGCGACTTGACCATGCCGATCAGGTCGTAATCACCGAGTTTCTTGACCCGCGGCTGGACGGCGACCGTCTTGTCCTTGGCCAAGTCCTGGATCCGGTCAGTCAGCTTGCCGATGGTGATCGAGACGCCACCGCCCCGGTCGTTGGCCATGATGAAGCCCGCCAGGGCCGGCTTGATGTCGTCATGCTCGCTGAGCGGCTTGCCCCGGGCCTTCAGCTGCGTCTCCAGTCGGGCGCGTAGATCGGGCGGCAGGGTCTCGCGCATCGGCCTGTCCATCTTGAACTGCCGGCCCTTCCCGGGGATCAGGCTCAGCAGGCTCAGGATCCGCACCTCCGGCTGCTGGCCGATGATCAGCACATTGGCCCCGTCCAGCCGGCGACGCAGCACCGAGTCGTCGAAGTCCAGCTTGTTCGGCATGAAGGCCGGCATGCCCATCACATAGACGGTGGTGTCGCCGTCGCTGACCTTCCACCAGGCCGGCCCCGGCAGGCGGGCGTTGACGATCAGCTCCTCGACCAGATTGGCCTGGCTGTCGACCGGCGTCAGATCCACGGGCTTGGTCTGGTGGATCGAGACCTCGTTCTTCGCCTGAGCCAAGGCGGAGCCCCCGCACAGCAGCGAAAGGGTCAGACCGGCGGCGGCGAAACGGCGAAGGGTCACTATCTGTCTTCCTCGAACGCCCGCGGAATCGAGCTATCCTTCTCGATCTCCCGCCGCTGGCCGTTCGGTCAACTTAAGGAGTTGCAATGCTGGCGCTTCGGCGTCCGCCTGCCTCGTGAAAGTCTCTGTGATGCCGATCCGTCGCCTGCCGCCCGAAACCGTCAACCGCATCGCCGCCGGCGAGGTGGTCGAACGGCCCGCGAGCGCCATCAAGGAACTGGTCGACAACGCCATCGACGCCGGCGCCACGCGGATCGAGGTCGAAGCCCACGGCGGCGGCCTGACCCGCATCCTCGTGGCCGACGACGGCTGCGGCCTGTCAGCCGAGGAGCTGCCGGTGGCCATCGAGCGCCACGCGACCTCCAAGCTGGCCCCCGACGAGGACGGCCTGTGGGACCTGCTGCGCATCCACACCATGGGCTTCCGGGGCGAGGCCCTGCCGTCGATCGGCTCGGTGGCGCGGCTGACGATCAGCTCGCGCGCGAGGGGCGCCGCCGACGCCCACTCGATCCTGGTCGAGGGCGGCAGCGTCGGCGACGTCGCGCCGGCCGCCTTCCCCGGCCCGCACGGCGCGCGGATCGAGGTGCGCGACCTCTTCTACGCCACGCCCGCGCGCCTGAAGTTCATGAAGTCCGAACGCGCCGAATCCCTGGCGATCACCGAGGAGCTCAAGCGCCAGGCCATGGCCAATGAGAGCGTCGGCTTCTCGCTGGACATCGACGGCCGCCGCATCCTGCGCCTGCCGCCCGAGCATCCGGGGCCGCAAGGGCGTCTGGCGCGCCTGGCCGCCGTGCTGGGCCGCGACTTCCAGGACAACGCCATCGAGATCGACCAGGTGCGCGACGGCGTGCGGCTGTCGGGCTTTGCGGGCCTGCCGACCTACAACCGCGGCAACGCCGCACACCAGTACCTGTTCGTTAACGGCCGGCCGGTGCGCGACCGCCTGCTGCAAGGCGCCCTGCGCGCGGCCTATGCCGACTTCCTGGCGCGGGATCGCCACCCGACGGCGGCGCTGTACGTCACGCTCGACACCAGTGAGGTCGACGTCAACGTCCACCCCGCCAAGGCCGAGGTCCGCTTCCGCGATCCGGCCCTGGTGCGCGGCCTGATCGTCGGGGCGCTGCGCCACGCCCTGGCTGGCGCCGGCCACCGCGCCTCGACCACCGTCGCCAACCAGGCGCTGGACAGCATCCGCGCCCAGCAGAGCCCGTTCCCGGGCTATCAGCCTGGTCCCTCGCCCGCCGGCTTCTCGGCCTGGCGCGAAGGCGGCTGGACGCCGCCGACGCAGCGGCCCCTAAATATGCAAAGTATGGACCTGCCGGGGCTGAACGAGGTTTCGGCCCGCGTAGAGCCGAGCTTTGGCGGTGAGCTGGCTGAGGTGGTCCGCGAAGCCTACACCTCGGTCGCCTTCGAGGATCGTCCGCCGCAGGACTACGCCCCCGCCGCGCCGTTCGACCCGGTCGACTTCCCGCTGGGCGCGGCCCGGGCCCAGGTGCACGAGACCTACATCGTCTCTCAGACCCGCGATGGCATGGTCATCGTCGACCAGCACGCCGCCCACGAGCGCCTCGTCTACGAGCGCATGAAGGGCGAGATGGCGAGCGGCGGCGTGGCTCGCCAGACGCTGTTGCTGCCCGAGGTCGTCGACCTCGATCCCGCCGAGGCCGAGCGGGTGATCGCCCGGTCAGAGGAGTTGGCGTCGCTGGGCTTGGTGCTTGAAAGCTTCGGCCCCGGCGCGGTGCTGGTGCGCGAAACGCCGGCCCTGCTGGGCAAGACCGACGCCGCCGCTCTGGTCCGCGACATCGCCGACGACCTGGCCGAGAACGGCCAGGCCCTGGCGCTGAAGGAACGATTGGAGGAGGTCTGCTCCACCATGGCCTGCCACGGCAGCGTCCGCGCCGGTCGCCGCCTGAACGGCGCCGAAATGAACGCCCTGCTCCGCGAGATGGAAG
>JAEXJH010000613.1 GCA_023445955.1 Pseudomonadota bacterium | reverse complement strand
CTTTTGCTCTTCATAAGAGCTTGTCCTTCAGCAGCGTCTCAAGCCAATCGGCAAATACCTGCAGCCGGTGTGAAAGGTGCTGGCGGTGGGGATAGAGTAACGTCATAGGCATCAGCTCGGCTCGATGGCCGGCATCACCTCGACCAATTCTCCCGCCTCAAGATGCTGTTTCACGTCATAGGCTGGGATCTGGATTGTGCAGCGGCGTGGAAGAAGGACCCCCTTAGCGGGGTGATACGAGAAGAAGACGCTGCCCGGCAATCAGATGCTGGCCATCCGGCGGATCATTGAGCAGCGACGGGTCAGCAGAAAGTCGGGCCATAGCGGCTCGCGAGGCGGTCTTCGTGTGCGCGTCAGCGCCGAGGCGCTTGTTCGGGCGTATCGCAAAGAGACCGACCGCCAGAAGCTGCTGGTGAAGAAAGCCAGTCTAGCCCAGAGCCGGCTGCTCTTCGTCGTCAATGCGTTGCGCCGTCTGCTGGATGACGAGCACTTCGTGACCCTGTTGCGGGCGGAGGCGATGCACACCCTCCCCCGCCCGTTGGCCGAGCGGCTGGGTGTAGCGAGCGGTTAGGATGGCGGCCGCGGTCAAACTGGCGTTCGAGCGGGAGCTGATCGTCGCTCGTCTCGACGAAATCCTGCCGCTGAGGCAGGTCACCGATCAGGTCAAGGCGACGGTGAAATACCGGCGCATCGCCCAATCCATCGCCGAAGTCGGTGTGATCGAGCCCTTAGCGGTCGCCCGGTCAAGCGAGGGCCTCATGCTCCTTGATGGCCATATCCGTTACGCGGCGCTCATCGATCTTGGAGAGACCGAGACACGCTGCCTGCTGGCGCGTGACGATGAGGCGTTCACCTACAACAAACGGGTCAATCGGCTCGCGACCATTCAAGAGCACTACATGATCGTGCGGGCGCTTGATCGCGGTGTTTCCGAGGAGAAGATCGCAAAGGCTCTAAATGTCGACGCTCGGTCGATCCGGCGTCGGCGATCCCTTCTGGACGGGGTGTGTCCCGAGGTCGCCGAACTGTTGAAGGACCGCCTGGTCAACCCGGTGACCTTCGACGTTCTTCGCAAGATGAAACCGGTGCGCCAGATCGAGGTCGCCGAACTCTTACTGGCGGCCAACAACTTCACGTCCAGCTACGCCAAGGCGCTGTTGGCGGCGACCCGCCAGGCGGATCTCGCGAGGCCGGACAAGCCGAAGAAGGTCAGCGGTATGACTCCCGAGCAGATGGCTCGGATGGAACGCGAAATGGCGTCGCTCAATCAGGACTTCAAAGCCCTTGAGGCCTCCTACGGGGATGACGTTCTCCATCTGGTCATCGCGTCGGGGTACCTCGCGCGACTGGTCGGCAACCCGGAGATCGAACGGTTTCTCCAGTCGCGCCACCCTGAGATTCTGGATGAGTTCCGGTCGATCATCACCGCTGCCTCGCTCGATCAAACCTCGGTGGCGCCCAGCGGCGTATAGCGCGCCTTAAGGCTCCCACCGCATGGGGCCGGTCCGCCGGCCGCTGATCCCGTCAAAGTAGGAGCCGCCGTAGAGATACCACTCCAGTCCGTTGAGATGGGCGACCGCGGTCTGCGGGGTGATCGTCTGCATGTCGCTTTCGCTGATCAGACCACGCGCCCATCGCCCCGATCGGCTGAAAGCTTCGTATTCCACCAGGTAGCGCAGCCAAGTTCGGCCGCAACTGCGACAGCGGTTGAGGGTGACATCGGCATAGCGGCCCTCGGTCTCGTCACATCCGAGCTCCCGGGCCTCGAACTCCGTGTACCGCGCCGTGCCCTGTTCACAGACGCAGCCGGTCATGTGCGGCGGCGGCTTGGCGGCTTCAGTCATCGGCGCAGGCATAGGCCTCTCCCAGCGGCGTCAGGATTGCTGCATCCGATACGCTGGCCGCCACCAGGCGTGCGCGCGCCGCATCGACGGCGCCTCGCGAGAACAGCTGGGCGTGGCGCAACACGATGGCCTCGCCGGTGAGCTCTGGCAGACCCCGCTCGAGCAGCATCCGAAACCCTTCGGTCTCCTGCTTTGCCGCAGCCCAGTCATTGAGGGTTTCGATGACGCCCACCCGGGCGATCTTCTGGCGTGTTCGAGCCAGCAAGGTCGTCTTGCCACGCTCTTCCTTCAGCAAATGCTCGAAGGCGAAGATGGTCTGCCACATATCGTGCTCGACCGTTCCAGGCGCTTCGGACGGCGAAACCAGAACCAATCGACGGAAGGCGGCCAGCGCCAGGTCGTCCTCACCGCGCGCCTTTGCGTTGGCGATCATCGTCCTCAGCTGAGCGGGGTCTTCGCACTTGGCGATAAAGGCTGTGAGTTTCTCATGTGGGGGCAAGGCGAGTTCCTCGGCTGGGACGCCCTTCAGGCCGCCAATGGGCTTTCACGTGGGCGCGCCACGCTGCGGGTCGTCGGCCGCCTCGCGAATAGATCCGCTCTTCGGCCTGCGCACCGCTGATCTGAAGTGCATTGCCGATGGCGTCGATCGCCTGGCAGAAGGCTTCATAGGCCTGATGGTCGTTGAGCGGCAGCACGTAGCCGGCCGCGTCGAGCGTGACCACCTGTTCCCGGCAGATCAGGTTGACCGATTTGGCGGTCCACTGATCCATGATGTAGCCCACCGGAGCCGGCCTGGACGTTGAGGCGAAATGGATGAGCTTAGTGAAGTAAGCCGCTCTCATCCCGGCCGTCGATGCTGTGGCGAAGCGCAGGTAAAGCTCGCCCCGCGATAGGCCGCCGGTCAGAGCGTCGACCAAGGCGGCAGACCAGCGATCTCGTTCGGCCCAGGCAGAGATGCCGTGGCCGATTTTCATCCCGCCCCACGCCATGACCGATAGGAAGAACTTTTCAGGCGCGCCTTCCTGGGCCAGGGCCTCCAGGCGCGCGCGGTCGATCCTCTCACTGTCGAGCTTGAGGCGGTCGCCGAGGCCGGCCTCAACATGATTGGCCCAGGTGCGCGGGGCGCGGCCGATCACACCTTGGGGCTCGATGGGACACGCCACCAAACGGGCCATGTGACGGGAACACAGCATGGGCGCTTGAAGAGCTTCGCTCATACGGCCCCCGTGGGCCAGATGTCGCCGCCCACCAGCCGAGCGCGTGCGCGGTCGGAGTACGGTTCAGCAGGCGACTGGATTGGGCTCATGAAGATCTCCGTGTGGTTTCAATCATCAGGAGACTAGCAAAGCTACCCGACAAATTCGGTCGATTGTCATGGGGCGGTTTTCGGAGCGCCACTTCCGAATCAACAGCCCACAGAACTCGGGCAATTGCCCCAAAGTCGCCCCTTATCCGGCTGAAACAGACGGGTAACACGGGGGAAATGCGCGCGCTTGCCTGCTTGATTCAGGGCGCTGGAGTGCGGCCAGAAGCTCGCCTCTAACGATTGTAGCTTAACTAGAGAAAAAGCCCCAATCGCACTATTTTAGCCAATATCGCCCTTGACCTCGCGTATTCCGCGACTCACGGTTGTAGCGCCCGGTGAACGCGGGCGGACGCAATCGAGGGTCAGCTGCGATGAAATACGCCGGTTCCAGCCAAGCTCGGGGGCGCGCTTCGACCGCCCTGGCCCTCCTCACCGGCGCGGCCGTTCTTCTCGCGGTGAGCCCGGCTTGGGCCGCTGGCGCCGGCACCGCGATGCCGTGGGAAGGCCCGCTCGACACCATCATGCAATCGCTGTCGGGTCCGGTCGCCAAAGCCATCGGCATCATCGCGATCGTGCTCACCGGGCTGGGCTTCGCCTTCGCCGAGGGCGGCTCGGCGTTGCGCAAGGGGATCGGCATCGTCTTCGGTCTAGCGATCGCGTTTACGGCCACGACCTTCATCTCGACCTTCTTCAACATGACGGCGGGGGCGGCGTTCTGATGGCCCGGTCCGATGTCGAGGGCTTTGAAATCGCCTTCCACAGCTCGCTGTCGGAGCCGGTGACGATCGCCGGCGTGCCGCGCATGATCGCCGTGCTGAATGGCACTTTGACCGCCGTCCTGGCCTTGGGCCTGCAGGTCCCGCTGATCGGGATTCCGCTCGGCCTGGCCATTCACGGTGGCTGCTACTGGCTGAACAAGCGCGACCCCTACTTCTTCGACGCGCTCGGTCGCCACATTCGCCAGAAGCCGTACCTGGACGCCTGACGTGCGCTCTCGTCCTCACCCCTCCCCGCTCTTGGTCTCCTAGAGGTTCGCTGTGCTGTACCTGCGTGAGTACCGGCCCAAGGCTGATCGCCTGTTCGACCACCTTCCCTGGGTGGCCCTGATCGGGCCGGGGCTTGTGCTCAACAAGGACGGCAGCTTCCAGAAGACTCTGGCGTTCCGCGGCCCTGACCTCGCCAGCGCGACGGACGCCGGTCTGGTCGCGACCCGCGCTCAGCTCAACAACGCCTTGCGGCGCCTTGGCTCGCGCTGGTGCCTGCATATCGAGGCCGTCCGGGCGCCGTCTCAGACCTATCCCGCCAGCCAGTTTCCCGACCCCGTTTCGGACCTGGTCGATGAAGAACGCCGCGAGGGCTTCGAGGCGCAGGAGCGTCATTTTGAGAGCCGCTACTTTCTGACCTTCACCTACCTGCCGCCAGAAGAGGCGATCTCGACGGCCGAGAGCCTCCTGCTCGAAAACGCCCCGTCGGGCCGGGGCGCCGAGGGGATGTACCGGGCGGCGCTGAGCGACTTCCGGAGCACCGTCCATCAGATCGCCGACATCCTGACGGCGATCATGCCCGAGGTCGCAGAGCTGAGCGATGACGAGACCCTGACCTATCTGCACAGCTGCATCTCGACGAAGCGCCATCCGGTCGCCACGCCCGATACCCCGGCCTATCTCGACGCCTTCCTCACCGACGATGATTTCCAGGGCGGCCTGCTGCCCCGCCTGGGCGGCCAATACCTGCGCACCCTCTCGGTCCGAGCCTATCCGACCACATCGTGCCCCGGCCTGCTCGACCGGCTCAATGAGCTCGGCATCAGCTATCGCTGGGTCTGCCGGTATCTGCCGCTGGACAAGGAAGACGCCCGCAAGGCCGTGACCACGGTTCGCAAGCGCTGGTTCGCCAAGCGCAAGGGCGTGATGGCGCTCTTGAAGGAGGCGATCACCCGCGAGCCGTCCCTGCTGGAGGACCCCGACGCCGCGGCGAAGTCCGTCGACGCCGACGCGGCCCTGGCGATCCTCGGCGGAGACTACGCCTCGATCGGCTACTTCACCCCGACCGTCACCCTGATGGACGCCGATCCTGACCGGCTGGCCAACCGCGTCCGAGAGGTTGAGGGCGCCATCAACCGGGCCGGCTTCGTCTGCAAGGTCGAGGACGTCAACGCCGTCGAGGCCTGGATTGGCAGCCTACCGGGCCAAGCCTATGCCGATCTTCGCCGGCCCTTGGTGTCGTCGCTGAACCTTTGCGACATGATGCCGATGTCGGCGATCTGGCCTGGCCCGACGCACAACGCCCACCTGTCGACCGAATGTCAGAAGCGCGGCTATCCCGGCGTCCAGCCGGCCCTGTTGGTCACGCGCACGGCCGGCACCACGCCGTTCCGCTTCGACCTGCATCAGGGCGATGTCGGTCACACAATGATCGTCGGGCCGACCGGCTCGGGTAAATCGGTCCTGCTCAACACCTTGGCCATGCAGTGGCTGCGGTATCCGGACGCTCAGGTCTTCTATTTCGACAAGGGCGCCAGCTCCCGCGCATCGACGCTGCTCGTCGGCGGCCAGTTCTACGTTCTGGGCGGCGACCAGAGCGAGCTGGCCTTCCAGCCGCTGGCGCAGATCGACGCGCCCGATGACCGGGCCTGGGCGCAGGAATGGGTGCAGGACATCGTCGCCGCCGAGGGTGTGCCGATCACCCCGCCGGTGAAGGACGAGATCTGGAGCGGGTTGCGCAATCTCGCCGAGGGGCCTCGTGACCAGCGCACCCTCACCCTGCTCGCCGCAACCATCCAAGACCAAACCGTCAAGGCGGCGCTCACCCCCTACACGCTGAGCGGACCTTACGGCCATCTGCTCGACGCCAACCAGAACGCCTTGAAGCCTGCCGCCTGGCAGACCTTCGAGATGGCCGAGCTGATGGCCAGCAAGTCGGCTTTGGCCCCGGTGCTCACCTACATCTTCCGCAGTCTGGAACGTCGCTTCGACGGCCGGCCGACCCTTCTCGTGCTCGACGAGGCGTGGCTCTTCCTCGACCAGGGCGCCTTCGCGGCCAAGATCCGCGAGTGGCTGAAGACGCTGCGCAAGTTCAACGTCGCCGCGGTGTTCGCCACACAGAGCCTGGCGGACGTGGCCCGGTCATCCATCGCGCCAGCCCTGATCGAGAGCTGCCCGACCCGCATCTTCCTGCCCAATCCGGACGCCCAGACGCCGCAGATCACGGCGCTCTATCAGGACTTCGGCTTGAACCCGCAGCAGGTTCGGATCATCGCCAACGCCACGCCCAAGCGCGAGTACTACTACCAGTCCACGTCCGGGAACCGGCTGTTCGAGCTGGGCCTGGGCGGCGTGTCCTTGGCCGCTGTGGGCTCGTCGTCGCCGGGCGATCAGCAGCTCATCAGCCAGCTGCTTGCCGACCATGATCGTGGCGAGTTCGCCGAGCGCTTCTTCGCGGCCAAGGGCCAGGCGGATGTCGCCCGCTATCTCGGCGGCCAGCGTCGCGCTGCCTATCCGAGAGTGGCGTGATGGGCGCGCATAACCTCACCTTTGCGCCCGCTCGGCCGCCGATGAGCCCCCAAGCCTTCGCGCGCCTGGCGTGGCTCAATCGTCACCTCCCAGGCGCGTGGACCGCGTCGCGCCGGCGTCGGCGGATCCTGTTTCTGGTCCTTGCGGCCCCCGGCTTCCTCGCGGTCTTCGGCACCACCTACCACCACAACTTCTTCGTCATGCTGGCCGGCTTTGTCCTGTTCGGCGCGGCCGTCGCCTTTCGGGCCGTCTCTGAGCCGCTGTTCGTCCAGGCAAGCGGTGACGACCTTTTCCCGGTCCCTCATCCCTCGCACCAGAAGGACACTCCAGATGCGTAAGCAGCTCATGGCCGCGGCGGCGATCGTCGCGGTGTCGCTGGGATTGGGGCCTCTGCCGCCGCAGCCCGCCGCTGCCCAGCAGATCGTGTTCGATCCGCGCGCCGTGGCGCAAGCGGTCCAGCAGGTGCGCCAGGGCCTGTCTCAAATCCAGCAGCTTCAGGCGCAGGTCACCAACCAGATGGCGATGCTGCAAAAGCTCGGCACGGACGTGACCCAGCCCTTGGCGCAGATCAACGCCCAGGCCAGCCAGCTCATGCAGCAGGCCCAGGCGATCGGCTACAACAGCCAGAATATCGCGGGCCAGTTCCAGCAGTTTTACCCCGCCAGCCTGGCCGGGCAGAGCTTCGCGCAGATCCAGCAGCGCCTCGCGAGTTGGGAGGCGAACAGCCGACTGACGCTGCAGGACTCGATGGCCGTGCAAAACCAGCTGGTCAGGTCGCAGGGAACGACCGCCGGCGCCGTCAGCGGCGCGGTGGCCGCCTCGCAAGGCGCCGCCGGGCAAACGGCAGCGATCCAGGCGACCAACCAGTTGCTGGCCGCGCTCAGCAGCCAGCTGCAGGGTCTTCAGACGATCTTGATCGCGCAAGCGAGGACGCAGGAGACGATCCTGGCGCAGCAGCAGGCGGGAGCTGTTGCGGCTCGGGCGGAGTCCCAGCGCCACAACGCGTACACACCCGTTCGCGGGTCGTTTTCCGGTCAGCAGAGCTTTTAGCCATGCGGACCTTTTTCATGGCCTCAGCCCTGGCGACGATTGCTCTTCTGACCGGCTGTGGACCGTCGGCAAAGCCGGCAGATGTGTCCGCTCCCGCGACGCCCGCGACGGCAGAACCAAAGTGTCCTGATCCCAGCATCAAGGATCCGAACAACCCCTGCTCCCCCCTCTACTACAAGCCCGTGAAGGGGTCCTTCAAAGGCCAGAAATCCTTCTGAGCCGTAGATAGCGAGACCAGAATGGCGACCGCCAGTCCAGCGGCGTTGGACGAATTCATCCGCCGCTTCACTACTCAAATCGACACCGGCTTCGGCGTGATCTCCGGCGAAGTTCAAACGGTGCTGGGCACGCTGGTGGTAATCAGCATCGCGCTCACAGCCATCCTGTGGGCCATCGATGAAACTCAGAATGTGCTCGCGAGCTTGGTTCGGAAGGTTCTGCTGGTTGGCTTTTTCGCCTGGTTGGTGGGCAGTTGGCACACGCTCAGCCTGACAGTGGTCAACGGCTTCGGTCAGCTTGGCCTTCGCGCCAGCGGCGGCGGTTCCGTCGATGACTTCATGAATGCGCCGACGACGGCGGTCGACGCAGGCATGCAGATCGTCGTCAAGCTCATGGCCTATATCGGTGAGCTCGCGAAGCAGAACGGCGGCTTTGGCGCGCTACAAAATATCGACGTCATCATCGTCGCGGCAGTTGCGGCCATCGGCATCCTGCTCGCCTTCATCGTGCTGGCAATTGAGATCGCCATCACGATCATCGAGTTTCACCTCGTCACACTAATTGCCTTCGTGACGGTGCCCTTCGGGGTCCTGAGCCAGACCTCGTTTCTTGCCGAACGCGCTATTGGGTACGTCGTGTCAGTCGGCCTGAAGTTCATGGCTTTGGCAGTGATCCTGGGGATCGGGATCAATATCTTTCAGCAATTCACGCTCTCGCTTGAGCCCACAATATCGGAGGAATGCGGCCTCCTTCTTTCGGCTGTCTTCCTCATGATGCTGGCCCTGAAGATCCCCTCGATCGCGGGCGCGCTGATATCGGGTGGTCCGCAGCTCAATGCCGGCGGCGCCTTGATGGGGGCGGCAGGAGTCGCCGCGGGCGGGGCCGGGGGGGGGGTGGGGGGGGGGGGGCTAGGCGGCGCCGGGGCGGGGG